>NZ_JAUBQB010000027.1:0-75035 GCF_036701035.1 Microcoleus sp. Pol7_B2
TGGTTAATCCACAGCACTTTAAAAACTGGTTTACAAGCTGCTGCTACTGTACTTCATAAACCTGGAATCGGCTGTATATTTTTACCTATCTCTATAGTTTGCTATTATACTCAATTGTAATTTTAACACTCAAGACATCGATTACCAAAAGATCGATCGCCCTTATTGAATCTCCAATAAGCACAGGCCGCAAGAGCTTTAATATTTTTCAAAATACAAATTAAATATTTGGTTCAGTTCACCATTTGGGCGATCGCCTCAACAAGGCTGTAGCTGCCTCACTGTCGAGAGGTTTAGAGAAAAAGTACCCCTGACCGTACTCGCAGCCGATCGCCCGCATTTGAGCCAATTGGACGGCGGTTTCGACACCTTCTGCTACTACCTCCATCCCCAAACTGCGGGCCAGCATGACGATCGCCCGCACGATTTCCAAATTTTCGCCCATTTCCCCGATGCGGGTAACAAAAGAGCGATCGACCTTCAAAATATTAATCGGGAACTTGTGCAAATAACTCAGAGACGAATAACCAGTGCCGAAATCATCAATACACAGCCCGATACCCAAGTCTCTCAAATGCGAAAGCATCGCCGCCGCCGCTTCCCCATCTTCCATCACCACACTTTCAGTAATCTCCAACTTCAAACAGCGAGCGTCAACACCTGTTTCCAGCAAAACTTGCTTAATTTGCTCGATCGACTCGGGTTCCGCAAACTGCCTCCCGGAAAGATTTACTGCGACTGTCAGCGGCGAATTTCCCACAGGTAAATTCAAACTCTGCCACTTAATCATTTGGCGGCAGCTTTCGTTCAAAACCCACAAACCCAAAGGCGTAATTAACCCTGTTTCCTCCGCCATCGCAATAAATTCCATCGGGGAAACTAAACCCCTTTCCGGGTGCAGCCAGCGCACCAGCGCCTCAAATCCGATAACCGATCCGCTTTTTAAACAAACAATCGGCTGATAATAAACAGTAAAAGGACATTCCAATTTATAAGGAGCCAATGGCGATTTCGGACGATCCAACTTCCGATCTATTTCGCTCATCGGTGAGGTTTCCTCCACCGCCACACATCCGAAATCCACTATCGAATATTTCAAATTGAGTTCTTCAACCGACTCCCGCAAATCGTGTTCCAAGTGCATCAAAGCCACCGCCTGAGTGTGCATCGCACTGGTAAAAACTTCGTAGCGAGCTTTACCCAGAGCTTTTGCCCGGTACATCGCAATATCAGCATCGCGCAAAATATCTCCCGGGTACTGATATTTCTCGGTACTCAAAGCAATGCCGATGCTAGCAGTAATTAAAACTTTATTACCTTCCAAATAAAGCGGTCGTTCGATCGTTTTGAGAATTTCCTTTGCTTGGGCGATCGCCTCATCAACACCGTGAATTTCTTCCAGCAAAATCACAAACTCATCTCCTCCCAGACGAGCCACCGTATCCCCTGGCCGCAAACAAGTCAAAAGACGGCGAGCCACGCCCACCAACAGCCGATCGCCCATGCGGTGTCCCTGACTGTCATTAATCACCTTAAACCTGTCCAAATCCAGAAACAGCACCGCAAATTGATAGCTCGGATGCCGTTGCGCGCGGGCAAAAGCTTGCCCCAACCTGTCAGTCAACAAAGCGCGGTTCGGCAACTCTGTCAGCGCATCGTGCAAAGCATCGTGCAACAGTTGTTCTTCAGCCATCTTGCGCTCAGTCACGTCGTGACAGTTGACCACAATTCCCCGCACCGAAGGTTCGTTGAGCAAATTCGTCGCCACCGCTTCCAACACGCACCAGGAACCGTCCTTGTGCTGCACTCGGTATTCCGCCATTCCCTGACTAACTCTCGGCATTTGCATGACACCTTTGAACACTTGATCCACTATCAGCAATTCGTCAGGGTGAATCAAGTCAAATATAGACCGGCCCAGGACTTCCGCCGTCGGGTAGCCCAAAATCCGCTCTAGGGAAGGAGATACATAGCGGCAAAAGCCTTTCTCGTCGAGAATCACAATAATGTCTCTAGCATTTTCAATCAACGATCGAAAGCGCTTCTCGCTTTGCCGCAGCTCTTGTTCCGTGCGCTTTTGGTCGGTAATATCGGTATTCATGTAAATCAGACCGACAATTTTCCCCGTGCGGTCTTTAATAGCATCGGCCCGCAGCAACACTTGCAAAGTTTTACCGCTTTTAGTGCGGTTGGTAATTTCACCAAACCAAGAATAACCCTGGGCGATCGTGTCGAGTACCTCCCCGGCGACTGCGGGGTCAGCAAAAACTGCCGATATACCTCCGGCTAGTTTACATTCCTCTGCGGTGTCCCATTCAAATAGCTGAGAAAACGCTTGATTTTGATAAATGTGAGTACCGTTCGCATCGCTGATGCCGATCGCGTCGCTCGAACTTTCCACCGCCTTGCGAGTCAGCACCAGAGCTTCTTCTGCCTGCTTGCGCTCGGTAATGTCAATCCCTACCAAACAAGCTGCTCTGCCGCGATCGTACTTTTGAGCCACAATCAAATAGTATCCCTCCGACTCTCCCCCGTCGGTTTGTACCTTAACGTTGAGTTCTTTAACCGCTTCCGTAGCCTCGCCGGCAAAAAACTCCACCACAAAAGAGTTAAAATCCGAGCTAGCGCCCAGAAAACCGATATCTTGACCGACAAAAGCCGACGGCCGCAAACCATGCAGTTTGGCTAAGTGTTGGTTAACCCCCAAATAGCGCAAATCCGAGCTAATCCAAGATACTGTTCCCGGAACTGCTTCCAAAATCGTTTGCAGTTGGTCGTTAGCTTGCTGCAATGCTTGTTGCACTTCACATATTGGTTCCGACAAGTCAGATTGAACTCCTACGAAGTGAGTCAAATTAGCGTTGTCGTCTCGCACGGGAGATAGCGATAATTTGGCCCAAAATGGAGTGCCGTCTTTGCGGTAATTTTTGATTGGTGTCTGGATTTCTAGACCTTGGCGCAAGGCGTCGCGGATCTTAGCTACAGTAGTTCGATCGGTATCCGGGCCTTGCAAAAATCGGCAATTGCGCCCCAAGATTTCACTGGCGCAGTAACCTGTCATCCGTTCAAAGGCCGGATTGCAATAAATTATGGGACAATCCGGTGCATTGGCGTCAGCAATGACAATGCCGCTGCTAGTAGCTGCCAAGGCTCGATCGCGCAGCCACAGGGCTTCTGACGCAGTATGGCGATCGCCGACATCCCCGACTTCATCTAAATTAGAAATTGACTGGTTCTCCCGATCTCCCATCAGCCGAACTTTCAAGCAAACCTTTACAATTTCCGAGTTGTTTCTTACTCTAACGTTTTTCAGGACTCGCGCAACGTAAATTGTATCTCCGCATTTAAGTAAGCGGGATTTCACGTTAGTTGCTTGGTATTTTCTACCCTTGCTGTTGGGCATTTAAAAAAGCACATCTTCACTTCCGCAGTGAAAAACCCTCCATTCTTCTCCCCCTCAGACTCTCTCCCCCTCTCCCCTTCTCCCCTTCTCCCAGCGCCCTGGCAATCATGATTTGCAGCAGCTTATTTAGCAGGAGTTGCAGCTTGAGAAGTCGGCGGCGCAATATTAATTAATGGCAAAGTTCCGCCTCCTCCCATTACTGTCGGAAACTGACCGTTCCATTTTTCAATTGCTTGCTGCTGCAAAATTTCGGCCGTTAAAGTTTGTCGCTGCAAGCGTTGAGCTTCTGCATGACCTTTAGCACGGTTGATTTCAGCTTGAGCGTCTTGGGTTGCTTTTTGAACTGTAAATTCTGCTTGTTTGGCCTCTTGTTCTGCTATTTGTTTGGATTCGATGGCTTTGCTAAATTCTGGAGAAAAGCCAAAATTGATTAAAGAAACATCTCTGACAATGACGCCGTAAGGTTCCAAACGCTTTTTGAGGCTGTTGTCGATTTCTGTTTTTAGTTCGGTGCGCTTAGTGATAATTTCTTCTGCGGTTTTTTTAGAAGTTGCTGCTTTGAGAACTTCAGAAATTGCCGGACTTAGAATGCTGGTAACAATTTTTTCTTCGTCTCCTATTTGTTGGTAAATTTGATTTACTTTGGCGGGATCTACATTCCAGTTGACTGCCAAATCTGTAGTAATGCTTTGCAAATCTTTGGATGCTGCATCGGCTTTCAAATCTGTTTTTTGTACCCGCACGCTGAGAGTTTTTACAGAGGTGACGATCGGTAAAATCGGGTGAATGCCTTCATCTAAAATCGCGTCTTGAACTTTCCCGAAGCGCATCATAACGCCGCGTTCCCCTGGGCCGACAAGGGTAAAAGGTCTTAAAATCAAGGCTGCGATAATGAAGACGATGCCACCGACGATGTAGAGAGCTAGGTTGTACTTAACACTTTGCATGGTTTTCATATGTTGATTCACCTATGTTGTGTTACTTGATGTTAGTTTTATATTCATCTTATCTAAGATTATAGCTTCATGTTAATGGTGCAACAGCTCATAAATTCATTGATTTTTTTTCATAAAAGTCATATAGTTGCGAGGCTCAGGGAACCTCTTAGCTCGATGAGCGGGGATGTACAATGGCACTTGTAGCTGGGTGAGATTATTGATTAATAAATGTTTCAATCATCTTGACAAAGAGGACTTTTTTAGATATAGCAGAAGTAAAGAAAGAACTCGATCGCTCTTTGACAAGCGATAAAATGGCGATCGGAAAGATAAAGCTTTCTAGAAAGCTAAAAAATCAGCATCAAATAGGTATTTTTTGTAAATTTTGAGTAGAACATTGGAGAAGGGTGTCGATAAAACCTTTGGGGGTGGGTTCAAGCACAAGCGAAAGATAGAATTTTACTCTCCGACCTACAGACTCTATTTGTAAAATTAGCCTAGGTCGCCTTGCTCAACCCTCCGGAGTAGGAAAAAAGACTCCTTGGGCAAGTTAGGAATTTATAGCTACAAACGATAAAAATCCGAGTTTAAAAATGGCCGAAAAGAAGTTAAGCTTAGATGAGAACGGTTGAAGAGAAATCAAAATGTTGCAGCGACACCCTTGGCCGCAGACAGTTGAAGAGGCGATCGCCATTCAAGAACAGCTTCGGTCAGAGGTAATTACCGCCAATCAACTGGAGACAGTTCAGTACGTCGCAGGCGTAGATGTCGGCTACGACAGTGTAAACGATGTATCGCGGGCCGCTGTAACCGTTCTGAGCTTTCCCGACTTGCAGTTGCAGCAGCAAGCTGTGGTTCGCAGTCCTACCACTTTTCCTTATATTCCGGGTTTCCTGTCTTTTCGAGAAGTGCCGGCAGTTCTCGAAGCTTTGGAAAATATCAGTTTGAGGCCAGACTTGATATTGTGCGACGGTCAAGGACTAGCCCACCCCCGCAGATTCGGTCTTGCGTGCCATTTGGGGGTTTTGACCGGGATTCCCACAATCGGAGTTGCCAAAAATCGATTTATTGGAGAACATTCAGAAGTCGGACTCGACCGGGGCAGTTGGCAACCCTTGCTGCTGGAGGGATCAACGGTAGGCGCAGCGCTAAGGACGCAAACAGGGGTAAAACCGATGTATGTTTCGATAGGTCATAAGGTAAACTTGATAAGTGCGATCGAGTACGTCCTGCGCTGCGCCCCAAAATATCGCTTACCAGAAACAACTCGATCGGCAGACCAACTAACATCGGGATAACTGGCAAGCGCGGAAAGCATCAAAAAAAAAGTAAAAAGACCAAAAAAGCATCCGTCTTTGGACTTTTAATTTTTGAGGTGGCGCCGCCCGAGTCAAAAAATCCTCTGAGTCTACTGCCAATCAGCTTTCGGTTCCATCCTTCCAGCGAACTAAAGAATGACTATACCTGAGAAAGAGGTATAAAAGTTGGGGGGGTTTATAGAATGATTGAAAGACAGTAACCAGCTTAAAACATTGGCGGCTCTAACAATAGTGCCCGGGCGTGAACTATTTTTAGTTCACATTTGTAAATTATGAAAGAGTCATCCTGCGAGTTAAACCAAAAGCTTAGATTCGTGTGATGAGGTTTCATAATTTACCGTCGGATATCTCACCACTGACTGGGAGCAACCACGACAGTGGGAGGCGAAGGCGCGATCGAGCTAAAAAATCAGAAACAAACAAGGAGACAGTCATGGCTGAGAAAAGCAAACGCGGATTCGCTTCTATGGATGCAGAAAAACAGCGCGCAATTGCTAGCAAAGGCGGAAAAGCTGCACACGAGAAAGGAACTGCACACGAATTCACCCCTGAAGAAGCCAGACAAGCTGGTCAAAAAGGTGGGGAAGCTGTCAGCAGAAATCGCGAACACATGGCTCAAATTGGTCGCGAAGGCGGTCGCAAAAGCCGCAAGAGCGAAGCTTAAGTCTCTCAAGGCTGGCCCTGTAATGAAAGATTGCACAGTTGCAGCGTGAGAGATAGCACTAGGACAGTGAACGTTTGAGGAGGTGGGGCGATCGAAGTTACCGAGGTAGTTCGATCGTCCAACCTCCAAAATTCGTCACTAGCGCACCAAAGCTTTGCAAATTTGAAAACCCCACAGCAATTAGTTTTTAGTAATCGCTGGCAAATTTTGAACAGCAATTTTTTAACCAAGCTGCACTGCAGTCAATAATTTTGTGGGAAAGAAAAGCTGGCTAGCGCGAGTCAGCCTCTCAAAAAAAGCCAATACCAGCACTAAAAGCCTCGAACTCAGGGGTTTTTTGTTTAGCTGCACATAATAATATTTTTAGAAGTTCGATCGAGTCGGCCCCAATAATTATAATTAAGTTTTTTAGTGAGGAACTCCGTCCTCAAAATAAATCAGTTAATATTTTTTTATATTTTTGAGCAAACATATACAATCATGACAAACCAGCTAACTTTAGCATGGACAGAAGCTGGGGTGCGTCAAACTCGAACAATTCAAAACGGACAGCCGAGCAAAAATCCGGGAACCGTGAGGCTAGGGCGCGATCCGGCAAAGTGCGATATAGTATTTTCGCATCCCAGCGTATCGGGGCTGCACGTTGAAATATTTTTTAATCAGGAATTGCAGGAGTATGCAGTGCGGAATTTGCGCGAAAGCAATCCGCCCCTGGTAAACGGACAAATTCTCGCCCGAGGCGAAGCAAAATTGAACTCGGGAAGTCACATCCATTTAGGGCAAGTGCAAATCGAGGTGGTGAATGTGACGGAGGTGCAGGTAGCCGCGCCCCAGACAGTTTTGCTGTCTGGGCCTCCCGCACCTGGTAACTTTCAGCCGACGGGGCCTTCAAAATACGGTTTGCAGTGTCCCAAATGCAGCCGAATTTCGCCTTACGCGCAGTTGAATGCGGGGTGTCCGTGGTGCGGTACTTCTTTGGCGGCGGCGGCGAGTGTGGTCATCTCTCCGTGAGAGTGTAAAAAAGGGAAAATCGGGCTATCCGCTAAACACTCTCAACTTCAAAAATCTTTTTTTGCAGAAAGCTCAAAGCCGACGGCTGATGTTTAAAAAATAATCATGAATTCTCAACCCTTGCGCCTGCGACTGACTTGGACAGATACAGCTACGGGGGATTGTCGATCCCCCATACTCGACTTACCCATCGCTTTGGGACGAATTTTTGAAGCTATGCCCGCCACAATCAACGGGAAACGAGTTTCTCGAATTGCGCTCAGCAGCAGTCAAGTGTCTCGCTTTCACGCAGTGATTGGCACCGAAGGTAACAGTATTTTACTTACTGACACGGGTAGCCGCAACGGTACTTTTGTCAACGGCGTTCGCCAAACCCGTTGCGTGCTGGCAAACGGGGATATGCTGCAAGTTGGGCCCTATGCGATCGGCATTTCTTTTGCTGTTAATTCCCCTGAAATGCCGTCGGTCAATTTTCACATTTTCTTTAACCCGCAGACGAATGGGCCCGATCCCGCGTTGGGGCAGCCAGTAATGTTGCAGCTTCCTCAAACAAGTAGTAGGGGAGAATTTCCGCCGATCGAATTTTTGCAAGCTTCTCAAGTGTCAATGCGATCGCTCGAATCTAGGGGACTCCCTGTGACAGAAGTTGATTGGGCTGCCGTTGGCGGCGGTTTGGGCAGCTTTATTTGGGTGGATTTGCTCAGAATTTGCGGTGTGAAAATCGATCGAATTGCGGTTTTGGGCATGGAAAACCAGCCTTACGCCCGCTATCTGCGTCTGTGTCTCAATTCTCAAATTCCGCTGCGGGAACGCCTACGATCGAATTCTGACTCTTGTCCAGACAACATTTGGGGGTGGCCTCCCTATGCTTTGCGGGAAGCTTGGCAGGAATTGCGGAAAGGGCGTTTGGGGATGTCGTTGAAGTTGATGTGGCAGGTGTTTGCTGAACCGACTTTTGCCGAAACTTATACGCCTCGCGCGGGTAATGTGTTTGATTCTATTGACAGGGAAGTCGATCGAATTGGGTGGAATCAGATGTTTCGCTACGGTAGAGTGCGGGGAATTCGCAAAACAGATGACGGCAGGTACGCGATCGCTTATTCTCGATCGGATGCGGATCACCGCGAGCACGCTTTTTTAATCGCCAAATACGTACACTTAGCCACCGGCTATCCCGCCATTCAATTTCTGCCCGATTTGCAAGCTTACCGCGAAAAAACCCAGGATTTTGAGTCGGTTGTCAACGCTTATGAAAGCCACGACGGCGTTTACGAAAAATTGGAAGCCAGCGGCGGCAGCGTGTTAATTAGAGGCCGGGGAATTGTGGCTTCCCGCGTGGTGCAGCGAATTTACGAAGCGCGACAGCGGAACCGCAACATTCAAGTATTGCATTTGATGCGATCGCCCAAACCTCAAGGTAACAAATTTAAACTCGCTCAGCGAAGAGTCGAAAATCACTACGAATTTCAACCTTTCAACTGGCCAAAAGCTTGCTGGGGCGGGGAACTCCGCGTACTTTTGGAACAAGCCGCCCCAGAATTGCGGCCGCAGTTGCTCACCGACTGGGGTGGAACTACTACAGCCCAGCGCAGCGACTGGCGGCGGATTGTCAAAGAAGGTTTAAGTCAAGGATGGTATCAAATTACCTTCGGTGAAGTTGAGCGAGTTGAGCGCGACAGTCAAAACCGCACAGTGACGTACATTCAGGAGAAGGAACTCAAGGGGCAAATTAAGTTAGAGGCTGATTTTATTATTGATGCTACGGGTTTGGACGCTAAGGTAAAAACCAGTCCCCTGTTAAACGATTTGGTAGCTCAATACAATCTTCCCCTCAACGGTTTGGGCCGGCTGAGTGTTAACAACGATTTTGAAGTGCCCGAATTGCGGAATTCTTCTGGTAGCAACACAGAAGGCCGGGTATACGCAGCAGGCGCGATTACTTTGGGAGGGCCTTACGCGCCGGTAGACAGTTTTTTGGGCTTGCAATACGCGGCCTTGCGATCGGTTGAAAGTCTGGCCGCCAACCGAGTTGCTGGTGTGCGGAAATTGAGCGTTTGGCGATCGTTTGTGCAGTGGTTGAAGTGGATTTTAAATAAATCTCCCGACTAACTTGAAGGAGGAAGTTCGGCAACAAGCAATGTACAGGATTTAATGGATTTAACTGAGATATGGCACCATTTTCAATAGGTTTTTTACGGGCAGGATGTCCACCTCACAATAAAACTCACTCTTTGTGGAACACGCAAGATGCCTGTTCTTGAAACTGGTAAAAGATGTAAGATTTAACGGATTTAAACAAACTTCGCCTTCAATCTAAAATCTAAAATCTAAAATAGAACAAACTTCGCCTTCAATCTAAAATCTAAAATCTAAAATCTAAAATCGCATGACTCCCACTTTATTCGGCCGTTGGCAAACTCGGTTATTGTTATTTGCAACCGTAGGCGTTTTAGTAACGCTGCCCTTTTGTTTGGGTTTAATTACCTCCCAATCAGGCTCAATCTTTTTCTGGATTTTAGGGTATGTAGCGATTTTGGGCCTCGGCTGGGATGCTTTATATATCTACATCCAACAGTTCCGCTGGGATCGAGATTGGCCCGGCGCGTTTCAATTACTCGCTGGAATTTGGGAAGCACTTTTTGTGTTATTTTTAATCAAAATTATCGGTTTGCCCGGGATACCTGCACAAGATTTTGACTTGGGAGCTTTTGCTTTGCATTACAGTTTAGTGTGGCTGGCTATTTATCTGGCGTCGCAAACACTGATGCGGATTTTGTTTCCTCACTGGCGTTTCCGAGGCGGACAATGGTTGTAATAATACCTGTAGGGGCGGTTTTTACCAAAAATAATCGCCTCAAACCAATAATTTCATAAACCCGCTCCGGCTATTCTACCAATTCCCAATTCCCTATTTCCTACAGAATTTATAGTCAGGTGTACCGCTCCCTGAGCACCCAACATAATTTATAGTAAGCTCAACTCAAAATTGCTGTGATCCTTCAATGCACCGTCCTCCTTGTATTTTCTCATTTTTTTCGGGTTCTGGGTTGCTCGATCTGGGTTTTGAGTCGATCGGCTTTAATGTAGCGTATGTCAATGAAATTTTCCCACCTTTCATGCAAGCATACCGCTATTCTCGGCAGTGCCTGAATTTGCCGCTACCAGAATACGGATATTGCGAAGGAGAGGAAGCAGATGTAACTCGACTTGTAGGGGGAGAACCAGCTTTTCGCCTACGGGAATTGATGCAGGATGCCCGGAAGCATCACGATATTGTGGGATTTATCGCGGGGCCGCCTTGTCCTGACTTTTCTATTGGTGGCAAAAACCGGGGTCAAGAAGGAGATAAAGGTCAACTTTCAGCTTCATACATTGAATTAATTTGTCAGCAGCAGCCAGATTTCTTTTTATTTGAAAATGTCAAAGGTTTGTGGAGAACCAAAAAACATAAATCTTTTTACGACGAACTAAAACATCAGTTGGCGGATTCGGGCTACGTTTTTGCCGAACGTTTAATTAATGCGATAGAATACGGGGTTCCGCAAGATAGGGATAGAATTATTTTGATTGGGGTTAGAAAAAATATTGTCAAATATCTGGGCATTTCCCTAGAGGAAAAAAGCCAAATGTTATCCGAAAGTTTATTTCCTTGGCAAAGTCAGATCTTATATCCCAAATCAGAAATTTTTTCGCATCCTTGGCCTGATAGAACAGCCTTTGCAGGTGATGGTTTTGTGCCTTGTCCTGATGGCATTCCCCAAGATTTAACGGTAGAATTTTGGTTCCAAAAAAATGACGTTCTCAACCATCCCAATGCCAAACACTATTTCCAACCCAAAGCAGGTCTTAAGCGGTTTGCTTCCGTTGATGAAGGAGATGATTCAAAAAAATCTTTCAAGCGATTGCACCGATGGCGTTATTCGCCAACAGCTTGTTACGGCAATAACGAAGTTCACTTGCACCCTTACAAACTTCGCCGGCTTTCAGTTGCAGAAACACTGGCTATTCAGTCAATGCCAAAAGATTTTGCACTGCCGGCCAAAATGACGTTGACTAATATGTTTAAAACTGTTGGCAATGGGGTTCCTTATTTGGCTGCACAAGGTATTGCCAAAACAATTTTACAGTTTTTACAGACAAAATAAATAGAGAAATACGCCCAAATAAACCTTAGCATTAGGACTTTCGGTGTTGTGCAAGAGGGCGAGTAATTTTTGCATTCAAACTGTAAGATTTTTAACACTCACCCACCGCCAAAACTACATTTTGGTGCCTGACGCGCGGTTTAAGATTGATTGTCGGTGGCGCAAGTTACTCGCAGCGCCTCACACACCCTACAGATTTGTGAAAGTGATTTTTTTAAGAGACAAGATTGTATGCCTTAGCAAATTATCTTGAAAGGCATTTGCGTTTATCTGCGTTTATCTGCGGTTTCCCCTATTCATCAAAGATTTATGCAATAAGTCTAATAAACAGCAGAGGGTGCTGAGAAAAAGAAAAGAGTGATAAAAATAAAAGTTCACAAAGGGTTTAGACTTGTTATATAATAGTTGGTTAAGGTTGAAAACCTATATTTTTTATTTGCCTGCAATTCGCCATGACCGTTAAACCCCGCCGCTATCACATCACTACTTTCGGATGCCAGATGAATAAAGCCGACTCGGAACGGATGGCCGGCATTCTCGAAAATATGGGCTTTGAGTTCTCGGAAGACCCGAACGAAGCTAGCTTGATTCTCTACAATACTTGCACAATTCGCGACAATGCCGAACAAAGAGTTTATTCTAACCTCGGAAGGCAAGCTCATCGCAAGCGCCAAGAACCGGGTTTAACTTTAATTGTAGCTGGATGCGTCGCGCAGCAGGAAGGTGAAGCGCTGCTGCGGAGAGTGCCGGAATTAGACTTAGTAATGGGGCCGCAACACGCTAACCGACTTGAAGATTTGCTGGAACAAGTTTTTGAGGGCAATCAAGTTGTGGCGACAGAAGCTGTTGAGATTATGGAGGATATTACTAAGCCGCGCCGCGACAGCAAGGTGACTGCTTGGGTGAATGTAATTTACGGCTGTAATGAACGCTGCACTTATTGTGTTGTCCCGAATGTTCGCGGGGTTGAACAATCGCGAATGCCGGAGGCAATTCGGGCGGAAATGGAGGATTTGGGGCGTCAAGGTTACAAGGAAGTAACTTTATTGGGGCAAAATATTGATGCTTACGGACGCGATTTGCCTGGAACAAAACCGGACGGCAGCAACCAGCATACTTTGACGGATTTGCTTTATTTTGTGCAGGATGTGCCGGGAGTCGATCGCCTCAGATTTGCTACTAGCCACCCGCGCTATTTTACGGAAAGATTGATTAAGGCTTGTGCTGAATTACCGCAGGTTTGCGAACATTTTCACATTCCTTTTCAGTCTGGAGATAATGATATTTTGAAAGCGATGTCGCGGGGTTATACTCAGGAAAAATATCGCCGGATTATTGATACCATTCGCCGTTATATGCCGGATGCTTCGATTACGGCGGATGCGATTGTCGGTTTTCCGGGGGAGACGGAAGCACAGTTTGAGAAGACTTTGAAGTTAATCGAAGACGTTGGTTTCGATTTGGTGAATACTGCTGCTTATTCGCCGCGCCCGGGAACGCCGGCGGCTTTGTGGGAAAATCAGTTGAGTGAGGAGGTGAAAGCCGATCGCCTGCAACGAATCAATCATGTAGTCACAACAACGGCGATGGAACGATCGCAGCGCTATTTCGGACGCACTGAAGAGGTTTTGGTGGAAGTCCAGAATCTCAAAGATTCAACTCAGGTGATGGGACGCACTCGTGGCAATCGTCTCACATTTTTTAAGGGCGATATTGCAGAATTGGCGGGTAAAATTGTGCGGGTTAAAATTACAGATATTCGCGCTTTTAGTTTGACGGGAGAAATGCTGTAAGCTGTTGGGGGATTTAAATTGTATGTCAAGAAATCATCAAACTATGACTGGGGAGTTTCTTCGAGGCCGCCCGCAATATACAATTTAAATTCGCAACAGCTTATGCTTAATTCTTAGTTTCTGTCGCATACTTCCTGTGATAGCTGCGCTAACTGCGTGTATATTTGTCAAAAAGTACCGGGAGTATTAAAAAATGACAAAGATGCGGATCGGGCTATTGTTCGGGGGGCGATCGGGCGAACACGAAGTCTCAATTAGTTCAGCGCGGGCAATCGCCCGCGCCCTCGCTGCTGACGAAAATGCCTCTAAATACGAAGTTCTGCCCTTTTACATCCAAAAAAACGGTCGCTGGTTGTGGGGAACATTACCTCAACAAGTCTTAGCCAGCGGAAAACCTCTGGAAATAGAGGAACAAACAGGACAAGACGACTCTCCCGCTGGACAGTTTCCTAATTTTAATGCCGTAGATGTTTGGTTCCCTGTTTTGCACGGACCAAACGGCGAAGACGGTACGGTGCAAGGATTGCTGAAATTAATGCAAGTTCCTTTTGTCGGTTCCGGGGTTTTAGGGTCGGCGCTGGGAATGGATAAAATTGCGATGAAAATGGCTTTTGCTCAGGCTGGTTTGCCGCAGGTAAAATACATCGCTGTCAACCGTTCCGAAATCTGGTCTAATCCTTGCGTTTTCCCCAAACTGTGCGACAAAATTGAAGCTGAGTTGGGCTATCCTTGCTTTGTCAAACCGGCGAATTTGGGCTCGTCTGTGGGGATTTCTAAAGCTCGATCGCGTGCTGAATTAGAAGCAGCTCTCGACAGCGCCGCCAGCTACGACAGGCGGATAATTGTCGAAGCGGGTGTGGTTGCTAGAGAATTAGAATGTGCAGTTTTAGGTAACGACAACCCCCAAGCTTCAACGGTGGGAGAAATTACTTTCCAAAGCGATTTCTACGACTACGAAACTAAATATACCCAGGGACAAGCCGACTGCTCAATCCCGGCAAAAGTCAGCGGTGCGATCGTCTCGCAAATCCAAGAAATGGCAGTGCAAGCATTTTTGGCTATAGACGCGGCAGGTTTAGCGCGAGTAGACTTTTTCTACATTGAATCAACCGGAGAAGTTTTGATTAACGAAATCAACACTTTTCCTGGCTTTACAGCTACCAGTATGTATCCGCAAATGTGGGCAGCGGACGGCATTTCTTTCCCGGAATTAGTAGACCGTTTAATTCAATTAGCTCTCGAACGGCACGGGGAAAAAGGTTGAATCCCGCGCTGCAAACTGCTGCCTTGCCAACAGCAAAAAATATTTTTTTCGCAGGTGATATATCCATACCAGCGGAAACGATATAACATGGTTGTGGCAGGCACTGCCTGCCAGCAACCCAATTTCCGCTGCTGGTCGAGCAACTGGGAATTTTCAGCAGTCGGGTATAAAAAAATGCACTATAAAATGGTTAACAGAGAAGGGCGAATAGCAGCGCCAATCTCACATCTTGCATCTCAAATTTTAACTCGGTTAACTTAGATGAGACGTTTCACTCAACTGCCGCAGTGGTGGATTTACGGACTGGTATTTCCCCTAGCGGTACTCAACTGCTGGTTAGCCCTCCTAGTCTTTGAATATTTTCGCGCCCTGATTACTGTTTTGGTAGTGGCTACAGTGCTGTCTTTTTTGCTAGATTATCCAGTGCGCTTTCTGCACAGATACGGCTTGAAGCGCGATCGAGCAGTTTTGTCGGTATTATTTTTGACTTTACTGCTATTGGTGGTTTTAGGTCTGACTCTAGCCCCGATTCTGCTAAACCAAATTACTGAACTTGCCACCCGACTGCCGACTTGGATAGTTTCTGGCACAGAACAGATTGAAGCGTTCAACAAGTGGGCGGAAAATCGCAATCTCCGCATTGATGTCAGCGGTTTGACTACCCAATTGAGCGATCGACTTTCATCTCAATTGCAGTCTCTCACTGGCGAAATTCTCAAATTTGGCTTAGGTGCTGCCGACAGTCTGTTGAATTTCCTCCTCACAATAGTCGTGACATTCTACTTGCTCTTGCACGGCGATCGCGTATGGGAAGGATTGTTTAAATGGTTTCCTTCCAAGCAGAGCCTTCAATTGCGAGAGTTGCTGGCGCGAAGCTTCCACAACTACTTCGTCGGGCAAGCAACTTTGGCAGGTTTGATGGGACTGTCTATCACTGTTGCTTTTTTAATTTTGCGAGTTCCCTTCGGACTTCTGTTCGGTTTGGGTGTGGGTGTAATGACTATGATTCCCTTCGGCGCACCTTTCAGTATTTGCATTGTCAGTTTGCTCATCACATTAAACAACTTTTGGCTCGGCGTCACAGTTTTAGCTGTCGCTACAGTAATTGAGCAAATAATTGAAAGCGGGGTTGCTCCTCGGTTATTAGGCGGTTTTATCGGCCTCAATCCTGTGTGGATTTTAGTGGCGCTGCTGGTAGGGGTTAAGGTGGCAGGAGTAGCAGGTTTGTTAGTTGCTGTGCCGATGGCTGGTTTTATTAAGAATACTGTTGATGTTTTGGAAAGTTCGAGGAAAAAGTCGAGGGAAATCGATTCGGTTAGTTCCATTGAACCTATGGAGCAATAAAATTCCTCCATAGGTTCAAATTTTAGATTTGAAGAGAGTTTTTGCAGGCTATTTTGACTTAGGTTTAGTTGGTACTTTAGCTTGAGGCTTTACAGGTTTTTTACTTCCTGCTTTCGGGTGAGGCTTTCCGGTGCTTTAGCTGCTATCCTTCCTGGATGCAGGCGGGGTCAAAAACTCCGTTTCTAGGTTAACGTCGATCGCTGACAACGAAGATTTTGCGTAGAAACCTGGTTTTTTTGAGTGCAAGCAAGATTGTTGTTGACTTCGGATATCAATCCAGTGAAAAGTTCGCGGGAAATGCGGAATATGCGAGCTGGCTACCGTAGTTTGTATTATCGCACTCAGACAGCAAGTCGCCAGTGCCGACCCAGTTCGATCGCACTCAAAAGCTCGATTTCACAAACAAGTTGCCTGCGACTGTCCGGTTTCTACCCCAGCTTGTAGGGTAAACCCCACCAGTCAAGCAGACATCACAAATGCTTGAATTAAAATTAAAGAGCCTTTACTTCTAACTTAATTACAGTAGGTGCTAAAAATGCAAAACCATAATTATAACTCTCGCTCTAACTCTCACCAAATCAATACTATGTCAACTCAAAATATGCCTGCATCTCAGCGTTCTCGCACTTTTACGTGGTCGAAAAAAATTGCTTTTTTATCTCTCCTTTTACTCGGCTCCACTGCAACTGTTGGGTGCAACGCCCTAACTTCTCAAGTTCCTGGAAGTTCTAACGCCATTCAAGCTGAACCTTCAACTACAGCGCCAATCTCAGCATTGCCCGCGAATATACTGCCCTCTCAAGACTCTAACTTTGTCACTAAAGTTGTGCAGGAAGTCGGCCCGGCAGTGGTGCGGATCAATTCGTCTCGCACGGTGACGAACCAAGTTCCAGATGAGATACCCGAGCAATTCCGGCGCTTCTTCGGTTCGGAATCTCCCATTCAACCGGGAAATCGAGTAGAACGGGGTTCCGGTTCGGGTTTTGTTTTTGGTTCCGACGGCCGCATTTTGACTAACGCTCACGTTGTTAATGGCGCGGATACGGTGACGGTAAAACTGAAGGATGGCCGCGAATTTGTCGGCAAAGTTTTAGGCGTAGATACAGTTACTGATGTGGCTGTTGTTAAAATAGAAGCTAACAACTTGCCTGTGGTGAATTTGGGCAAATCTGAAGAGTTACAGCCGGGAGAATGGGCGATCGCGATCGGCAATCCCCTCGGTTTGGACAATACTGTGACTGTGGGAATTATTAGCGCTACAGGCCGTTCTAGCGCCGATGTCGGTGTTCCCGACAAGCGCGTCAGCTTTATTCAAACCGACGCTGCGATCAATCCCGGCAATTCTGGTGGGCCGCTGCTGAACCAGCGCGGTCAAGTTATCGGCATGAATACGGCGATTATTCAAGGCGCTCAAGGATTGGGTTTTGCTATTCCGATCGATCGAGCACAACAAATTGCCGACCAATTAGTAACAGCAGGAAAAGCCGAACATCCTTATCTCGGCGTTCGGATGTTGAGCATTACTCCCGAAATCAAGAGAGAATTTAATCAAAATCCCAACACCAAATTGAGGCTGACTGAAGATAAAGGCGTGTTAGTTTTGGGAGTTGCGAAAAATTCTCCGGCGGCACAAGCTGGAGTTCGCCTTGCCGATGTCATCAAGAAAATCAACGGTACAGAAGTAAGTGATGCTGGCAGCGTACAGCAAATTGTCGAGAAAAGTACAGTGGGCAGCGATCTGCAGCTTGAATTGAGCCGCGGCGGACAACCTGTTACTGTGGCGGTGAAAGCGGGTGCTTTTCCAGCGGATCAGCAGCAGTAGAATTGTTGATTGAAACTTATATCTTGCACCATTGTCAATAATCCTTTTATGAACCGGCAAGATGCCTGTTCCACAAGAAAATTAATCTCTTGTGGAACGGGCATCTTGCCCGTTCTTGAGAATGCTGCAAGAGGTGAGTTTTAATCGGCTTGGTCTGTGAGAATGGTTTAAACCTCCGGCGGGATGTCGGAGGTAGTCATTATAGTAAGTTACCATAATTTATATGGGTTATTAAGAGGTAGAAAGATGGCTAACATTAATCGGAGGCGTACTGAAAATATTAACGGTAACTTTTATGTAGACAATACCTGCATTGACTGTGATACTTGTCGGTGGATGGCACCTGAAGTATTTGGTCAAGCAGGAGAACAGTCTGCGGTTTACCAGCAGCCAACTAATGAAACTGAAGAAATGCGATCGCTCGCGGCTCTTTTGTCTTGTCCCACAAGTTCGATCGGCACTGTAGAAAAACCCAAAAGCATCAAACAAGCCCAGCAAATGTTACCCGCACTCGTAGCAGAAAATGTCTATCACTGCGGTTACCACTCTGAGAAATCCTACGCCGCAGCCAGCTATTTAATTGTCCGTCCTCAAGGAAACATTTTAGTTGATTCTCCCCGTTTTGTGCCGCCGCTAGTCAAAAACATAGAAGCAATGGGCGGCATTCGCTATCTGTACTTGACTCACCGCGACGATGTGGCAGATCATCAACAATACCGCGATCATTTTGGGTGCGATCGCATTCTCCATGCTGACGAAATTAACGCGGGTACTCGCAGTGTTGAAATTCAATTGCCTGGTAGCGAACCGCATCAAATCGCAGATGATTTGTTGATTATACCTGTTCCCGGTCACACGAAAGGTCACACAGTTTTGCTTTACAATAACAAGTTTTTGTTCACCGGCGATCATCTTGCTTGGTCGGAAAGTTTGCAGCAGCTAGTTGGCTTTCGCGAAGTCTGTTGGTATTCTTGGCCAGAACAAATCAAATCTATGCAGCATTTGGCTAATTACTCGTTTGAATGGGTGTTGCCGGGACACGGCCGCAGGTATAATGCCGATCGACAAACAATGAGCAATCAAATGCAACAGTGTGTTGCTTGGATGCTCAGTGCTTAATACCGCAGATTTCAACTAAGTGAAGTACATTCACCCCACCCGCCCTATCGGGTACCCTCCCCTTAATAAGGGGAGAGTTGGGGAGGGGTGTACTCCATTTAGATGCCAAACGCTGTAGTTGAAAACCCCTTTTATTCTCCGCCGTTGAAACAACTATTAGATACACAAAGTCCTAGCAGAGGGGGACTAAGAAGAAGTGGGGATATTTAAGCCGGATTGGGTATTAAGCCTTTGGAATGGCCACCAAAGTGATAGAATTAGCGGGATAAGTTGCCTGAAAACCTGCGGCGCTGACACCTAAATCGGTCTGACGGACGATCGCCTGCAAATTCGCATCGCTATAACTGTAAACTTGAGCTTTGGCGGCTGGGTTAAATCCTTTCAAACTCAACTTGCTGGTCAAATTTTGGCTAGTTTTATTAATAATTACCAGCGTCAGAGTACCATCACTGGTACGATCGGCTGCGTAGATTGACAAAAGCCCTTGATCTGTGCTAGCTGAGCGCACCCAAGTATCGCCGTACTTACCGCCTTTTCCGTCGTAATTCATGTACATTCG
Organism: Microcoleus sp. Pol7_B2; assembly: GCF_036701035.1. Classification (NCBI taxonomy): domain Bacteria; kingdom Bacillati; phylum Cyanobacteriota; class Cyanophyceae; order Oscillatoriales; family Microcoleaceae; genus Microcoleus; species Microcoleus sp. Pol7_B2. Next base: position 19,382 of record NZ_JAUBQB010000027.1, read on the forward strand.
GAAAGCCTAAGCCCCCGGTTCCGATATACATTTAAATTTTATTTTTTGGACGGGCTAGAAGCACCCCACAAGATTATATGCGTAAGGTGCCCATTGCCCACCCGGAGAGACTTATTTAACCTTGACTGTAAGCCTCCATTGGCAAACAAGAACAGACAAAATTGCGATCGCCAAACGCATTATCTATCCGACCCACCGCCGGCCAAAACTTATGTTCGCGAGTCCAAGGTGCCGGATAAGCCGCTTGCGCGCGAGTATAAGGACGATTCCACTCATCAACCATCAGAGATTCTGCGGTATGCGGCGCATTTTTCAAGACGTTATTTTGCGCGTCAACATTACCTTTTTCAATCTCCGCAATTTCAGCTCGAATTGCAATCATCGCATCGCAAAAACGGTCTAATTCCTGCTTCGATTCGCTTTCCGTTGGTTCCACCATTACCGTACCAGCAACCGGCCAAGAAACCGTCGGCGCGTGATAGCCGTAATCCATCAATCGTTTAGCGATATCTTCAACTTCAATAGCCGCAGACTTTTTGAGTGATCGCAAATCCAGAATACACTCGTGCGCCACCAAACCAGCTTTCCCTTTGTACAAAACCGGATAGTAAGATTCTAAGCGTTTTGCCATGTAATTAGCATTAAGAATTGCTACTTTTGTCGCTTCAGTTAAACCTACTCCTCCCATCATCCGAATGTACATCCAAGAAATAGGCAAAATGCTAGCACTTCCCCAAGGCGCGGCGGAAACAGCACCAACTGATATTTGTTGACTGTTGACTGTTGACTGTTGACTGTTAAGAATAGAATGACTGGGCAAAAATTCTACTAAATGAGACATTACCCCAATCGGCCCCATTCCCGGCCCGCCGCCGCCGTGGGGAATACAGAAAGTTTTGTGCAAATTCAAGTGACAAACATCAGCACCAAAATCACCGGGGCGGCACAAACCAACTTGAGCATTCATATTCGCGCCGTCCATATAAACTTGTCCGCCGCAGTGGTGAACTATCTCGCAAATCTCTTTAATTTCTTCCTCAAAAACGCCGTGCGTTGATGGATATGTCACCATCAAAGCCGCCAGTTCATTTTTGTGCTTTTCGGCTTTTTTATGTAAATCTGCAACATCAATATTACCCTGGGAATCGCACTCGACAGCAACTACTTTCATTCCCGCCATCACCGCGCTAGCCGGATTTGTACCGTGGGCTGACTGGGGAATCAAACAGATATTTCGGTGAGATTCGCCTTGGTGTTCGTGGTATTGGCGAATAACTAACAAACCCGCGTATTCGCCTTGGGAACCGGCGTTGGGCTGCAAAGAAATTCCCGCAAAACCGGTGATTTCTGCCAGCCACTGTTCTAGTTGCACGAACATCATTTGATAGCCACGAGTTTGATCGCGGGGTGCAAAGGGATGTATCTTGCCAAATTCTGCCCAAGTCACGGGCATCATCTCTGCTGTTGCATTCAATTTCATTGTGCAAGAACCCAAGGGAATCATCGATGTATTTAGCGATAAGTCCTTGGCTTCTAAACGGTGCAAATACCGCAAAAGTTCAGTTTCTGAATGGTAGCTATTGAAAACTGGATGGGCGAGATAGCTGCTGGTGCGATCGCAAAAATCTGGTAATGTCAGATATAAACTCAATGCGTCTGCATCCAGCGGAATGTTGAGAGCATTCTGCCCGTCCGCCCTGATATAATCTTTATCCTGTGCAAAAATTTTCCACAACTCTTGCACATCTTCAACGGTGACAGTTTCATCTAACGTGATTCCCACTGTCGAATTATCGAAAATTCGGAGATTAATTTTGCGAGCTTTAGCAGCTTCTAGAATTGCTGACAGCGGTTTATCTCCCAATTCTACCCGCAAAGTATCGAAGAAATGTTGAGAACCAATTTTGTATCCGAAACTTCTTAAACCGGATGCCAAAAGTGCTGTTAAACTCCATACTTTCTCAGCAATGTCTTTCAGTCCAGACGGGCCGTGATAAACAGCATACATACTCGCCATCACTGCCAGCAAAACTTGAGCAGTACAAATATTGCTAGTAGCTTTTTCGCGGCGGATGTGCTGTTCGCGAGTTTGCAAAGCCAAGCGCAAAGCAGATTTGCCATTAGCGTCTTTAGAAACGCCGACTATTCGCCCCGGAACTTGCCGTTTAAACTCTTCTCTCGTGGCGAAATAGGCTGCGTGGGGCCCTCCGAATCCCATCGGCACTCCGAAGCGCTGAGTGCTTCCTACGGCTATATCCGCGCCGAATTCGCCGGGGGGTGTGAGCAAGCAAAGGCTCAATATGTCGGCGGCGACTGTGACTAATGCGCCGACTTCGTGTGCCGATCGAATAAAATCCGTATAGTCGTAAATTGCGCCGTCTGTGGCGGGGTATTGCAGGAGAGCGCCGAAGATTGTACGATCGAACTCAAAGCTTTGATGGTCCCCGACAATTACCTCAATTCCCAGCGGCTTAGCGCGAGTTTGCACAACTTCAATAGTTTGAGGGTGGCAATCTTGGGAAACAAAAAACGCTTTTGCCTTATTTTTGCTGGCGCCGTAACTCACCGCCATCGCTTCCGCCGCCGCTGTCCCTTCATCTAGCAAAGAAGCGTTGGCAATTTCCAAACCCGTGAGGTCAATTATCATGGTTTGGAAGTTCAGTAAAGCTTCCAATCGGCCTTGAGCAATTTCGGCTTGGTAGGGAGTGTAAGCTGTATACCAGCCGGGATTTTCTAGGATATTCCGCTGAATGACCGGGGGTGTGATGCAGTCGTGATATCCAGTGCCGATGTACGATCGAAATACCTGATTTTTTGCCGCAATTTCTTTCAATTCGGCCAAAGCGCTGTACTCGCTTTGCGCTGCGGGAAGTTGTAGGGGTGCTGAAATGCGAATCGCCGCTGGAACCGTTTTGTCAATCAACTCATCGAGGCTGGAAATGCCCAAAACATTGAGCATTTGCTGGATTTCGCTGGGGGTCGGGCCAATGTGCCGGCCCGCAAAACCATTGATGGAGGAAAGGTTTTGCTGCTGACTGGGTTCAAGTTGAGGGCTGTAGAGTACCAAGGCGGATTCTCCTGAATAGACTTTTGCTTCTTTGTTTGTAACATTTTGCTAAGAAAACCAGGAAGATTTTCTGCGTCTATCAAAGTCCGACAGTCCGACAGGGGTTGAAACCCCTGTCTCATAGCTAAAGTCGTCGGTCACCGACTAAGCAAGATTTTTTGTGTGTATCAAAGTCCGACAGGGGTTGAAACCCCTGTCTCATAGCTAAAGTCGTCTGAAGACGACTGTAGATTAAGCTGCACTTATCGCAACTCCCCCCGCAACAGCTTGGTATTTCAGTCGTCTTTAGACGACTTGTGCTATTAGCCAGGGGTTTCAACCCCTGGCAGATTGTGGAATTATCAACGAGCCCTATGCCCTATGCCCCATGCCGTATGCCCTATTCCCTATGCCCTATTCCCCTTCCACCATTTTTCGATACTCCGGGGCCGAGAAAGCATCGTCTGCTTCGCTGGTGTTGTCAACGCGCACTTTCAGCAGCCATCCAGCGCCATAGGGGTCTTCCGCCAAATTTTCGGGAGACTCTATAATGTCATCATTGCGTTCTACAACTGTACCGGTAACTGGTGCTTTCAAGTCTTCAACGGCTTTCACTGACTCGACTGTACCGAAAGCTTCTCCCTTTTCCAACCCTGCACCGACTTCTGGCAAATCTAGAAACACGATATCGCCGAGTTGGTCAACTGCAAAGGCACTGATGCCGATGGTGGCAATTTCGCCTTCGAGTCGGATGTATTCGTGGGTGTCTAGGTATTTCAGGTCATCGGGGTATGTTAGTGCCATGTCTTTTCTCGCAATAAAAAAGTATTAGTTAAATCTTATTCAACTATGAGCCTTTAGTGATGGCTAACTGGAACAAAAAAAATATTAAACGCTTGCTTTTTGGAGAATTTTCTGTCAAAAGACTGATGCTATCTATAATTTTTATTTACGCATTTCTGTGTTTTTACGGTTTCTTTTTTTCAGAACGGCTAATTTTTCAACCTCCCCCATCTAGTCAGAGTAATAGCAGGGAAGTTATCAAAGTTAGCTCAGCTAATGGCGTGATAATTTCTACTGTTCATTTTCCTCACCCGCAAGCTCAATATACTATACTTTACAGTCACGGAAATGCGGAAGACTTGGACAGCATTTTGTGGCTACTCAGAGAGATTCGAGATAGCGGGTTTGCTGTGTTTGCCTATGATTATCAAGGTTACGGCACGAGCCAGGGAAAGCCTTCTGAGTATAATACTTATCGTGATATTGAGGCTGCTTACAATTATTTAACCCAACATTTGGGAGTACCTGCAAAGCAAGTTATTCTTTACGGGCGTTCTGTGGGGGGTGGGCCGGCAATTGATTTGGCTTCGCGGCAAAAAGTGGGCGGTTTGGTGGTTGAAAGTTCCTTTGTTTCGGCTTTTCGGGTGTTGACGCGGATTCCTATTTTACCCTTTGACAAGTTTGTGAATATTGATAAGGTTGGCAAAGTTCGATCGCCTGTTTTGGTGATTCATGGTAAGGCTGATGAGGTGGTGCATTTTTGGCATGGAGAGCAGTTGTTTGCAGCGGCGAAGCAGCCGAAATTGAATTTTTGGGTTGATGGGGCGGGTCATAATGATTTGATGGATGTGGCGGGCGATCGCTATGCTGCAACTTTGCGACAATTTGCTAAGCTAGTAGATGAGTATTCTTTACCACAATTATGAGCAATGGGCTAGAAGCCCGTTCCACAACAACACATACACTTACACTTTATTGTGAACCATTGCTGTGAGCAACTCCCCTGAACTAATGCTCACCTACTTAAGTTAAATGGGGCGGTTTTGCGATCGATAAAATGGTTTTTTCACCACACTAGCCGGATAGTTTTTTCCGCGAATTTCGACCTCTAATTGCTGACCGATTTTAGCTAATTGTGCCGGAACAACCGCGAGGCCCACTGCCCGATTCAAAGTAGGCGATAATGTACCGCTAGTAACTTCTCCTACTTTTTCGCCTTCACATATTACGGGATAGCCGTGGCGCGCAATGTGCCGCCCCTGCATTTCTAACCCTACCAACCGCTTGGATACTCCACTCGCTTTTTGCTGTTCCAAAACCTCACGGCCAATAAAATCGCCTTTGGTGTCGAGGTGAACAACCCAACCCAATCCAGCTTCTAAAGGCGTGATATTGTCGTCGATATCTTGACCGTAAAGAGCCATTGCTGCTTCTAAACGCAACGTATCCCTCGCGCCCAAACCGCAGGGCACAACGCCAGCAGCTAACAATTTTTGCCACAGTTCTTTCCCTACTTCGGCATCCACCATGATTTCAAACCCATCTTCGCCGGTGTAACCTGTTCTGGCGATAAAACTCGGCTGTCCCAACAGATTTGTTTCTAAGTGACCGAATGCCTTAATTGGTGACAGGTTGTCTTCCACAAAAGACTGGAGATAGTTAACAGCCTCTGGCCCTTGAATGGCAATTAAAACTTTATCTTCGGAGATGTCTGTAAAACAGAGTTCGCTCAATTCTAAGTGAGTGGTGATCCATGCTTTGTCGGCGAGGCGAGTGGCTGCGTTGACAATGATTACTGCACGTTCTTCGCTAGTGATAGGGTCTGGTTCTTGGCAGTAGAAAATAATGTCGTCTAAGATGCAGCCTTTGGCATTTAGCAAGACTGTATATTGAGCTTGACCGGGTTGCAAGCGGCTCAAGTCTGAGGGTACTAAGGGTTGAAATTTTTCTATTACTTGTTTCCCTCTCAAACCAAATTTTCCCATGTGGGAAATGTCGAACATTCCTGCTTGCTGTCGTACTGCTTGGTGTTCGCTGCTGATGCCTGCGTACTGCACCGCCATCTCCCACCCGGAAAAGGGCACCATTCGGCCTTTGAGTTCTAATGATAGGTCGTACAGAGGCGTGCGGGCAAGTTGGCTCGGACTCTCTGGATTGCTGGGTTCAGTTGACTTTGCCACAGGTAGCGCTTTGGTTGCGGGTAGACTGTTTTGATTTTACGGGAAAATTGGTTTTCGCGGTGTGTGGCCCGATCGAATTTAACGACACGGCAATGGTGTTTAGGTACCAGTCGCGATCGAATTTAAGCACGCGCTCGTACTGTTTGGGTACAAATTGGGTACAAATTAGGACACAGCAGTGATGTATCCCTAATCTTAATTTATGGAGAATAGCGGGCTCGAACCGCTGACCCCTACAATGCCATTGTAGTGCTCTACCAACTGAGCTAATTCCCCTTTCTTTTCGCGCTCTCAATCATGCCTTAACTGGCCAATATTTGTCAAGCTTTTTGAGGAAATTAGTTTTGAACCCTGGATTGGCAAGGCTTTCGGCTTTTTTTCCAAAAAAGTCTCCTCGCTTCTGGACAATGGTCAATCCCCTACTATGATCTAGTAAGTGTGTTGCGATATTTCGGTCAAATGGCTCAAACAAGACCCCATGAGGAAGTAGACGACTAGCAGAGCGGCGGCTGAGACCGCAACTAGGGTGCCGGCTAGCATTAGTGAAAATTCCCGTTGCGCGATCGCCTCCTGCATTAAGTGCAAAGACCAGGCAACGAGGGCAACGTCAATTATTAAAATAGAAACCAGCATAAGTTACGATTTGTAACAGCTTACCTATTGTAACAAAACTTTTCGCTCAGTGCAGATAAGCTCAGGCGTATTTAACTTTTGCTGTAAAACCCGAAGGGAGCAGCGGAAAGCTACTGAGAAAAAATGATAGCTTTTATTGATAATTACAATATGCAAAGTAAATGAGAGCTAGCTCAGCTTTAGATGTGGCGTTTTTGACTCTTGAGCCAGCGATTAAGAGCGGGATAGCTCCACTTCACACGCTTTTTTGAGGGGTCAGGGTGCGATCGCTATTCTGGCCAAACCCTTACTTTCATAGCTTTAGCCTTTATCGACTTGTTTTGATTTCAAATTTTCCACTATTTGAGCAATCAGTGGACGATAAATGGTGTTATCTAAGTGTTCCTTGTACCACTTCTTATAATTCCCACTATTACAGCTTATTCCAGGCTTATGAAGTACACCGCGCTCTCACGGGGCTTCTTTACAGTTCTCGCATCATTAGTGATTCTGTTCAAAAAACCCGGTTGATCGCGCTCTACATCTATAGGAAATATGCTGTATCCCTCTTCTGTCACTAAGCGGCAGAAGAAAATAATAATTCATTCTCATTGATCAAGTAAGAGAAGGGATTTGGGTAAAAATTCATTAACGATATTAATTGACCCAAGCCTGTAGATAATTGTGGAATAGGAAAAATTTTATCCATTTTTGTATCAAGTTAAAGCTAATTAAAGCTTGTAGTATTAATCAATACTCGGGACAGTTTTTAAAGAGGGATGCGCTCGCAATAAAGCACAGAAGCGAAAAAAGTGAGTGCAATCTGAACCCAAAATAAACAGAAAAAACGGCGCTCTTTTAGGTTAAAATATAAAAATACACAAGCTTAATAGATTGCCTTAGGAAGATTATTGAATCCATCTTTACAATAAATCCCGGGGATGAGTCAACCCCCAAAGAAGTTTTTAGTCACTTTATTTTAAACTATTTTGGTTGTCTATGGCAAGGTCAATTTCACGAATCTCAGTCGTTATAGTTATTTGATAGAAAAAAACTACCGTCGTCACTTTCTCAAAAGCTTTAAATCTCCACAAATTACTCAATATTTTCTTGAACTTGCTTTGAATTATGAACACACAGTCATTGCTGTTATTGAGGGTTATTTTGTGAGAAAACGTGGCCCCAAAACTGACGGTAAAGCTTATTTTTATAATGGTGTAGCTGGCAAATCGGAACAGGGGTGGGAAATTGCTGTGATTTCTATTGTAGAAATTGAGAGTCGTTTATATTATAGCTTAAGCGTACAGCAAACTCCATCACGTCCTCAAATAAAGCCCCTGAAAAAACTGGCAGAAAATTAGAAGAATTGCTGGTCAAAAAACACTCGCCAAAAACAGGACTCTCAAACTTCAAAGCCTGACATCACAAGAGTTAATGACTATGCACAACATTTGAAGAATACTCGTTATTTCTTCCCAACTTTTGTATGTTATTTGGTCGCTGATGGCTATTACTACCGCTCTAAATTCTGGGATGCTGTGCGGGAGTTAAATTTAGACTTTATTAGCAAGCTAAGAGTTAATGGTAACTGACGCTATCTTTATACAGGCGAACAAAATAAACTGGGAACTTCTCGTAAATATGATGACAAGGTTGATTGCCATGATTGGAGTCGTCTTAATTTTGTTAAATAAATAAAACCGGGAGTTTCAATCTCTACATTTATTTTAGGCGAGTTGTTGTTTAAATTGCAAAATTAGTTTGGCTTGTATCTCTGAAGTTCAAGCCAACGGCAAAATCACAAATGCTTTATTATTTAGCACTGATGTTCACCTACCTCCCGAACAAATTGTTGAATATTATCAGGCTCGTTTCCAGATTGAATTTATTTTTCGTTAGACCAAGGAATTTACGGGATTGTCTGATGGTCAAGCTCGTCATTTACCACAGCTTGATTTTCATTTTAATGCCAGTCTTCTTTCCTTAAATTTAGCCAAACATCCACTCTATAGTTGTCATTCATCTGCCAAGTCGTTTGTGTTTTCAATCTGTTCTTATAAACGGTGCGAATTCAATAAACACTTACTTTATACTTTTATTGATAAGTAAGATTTAGACCCGGATTTGATTTAAAATCATCCTAATCTTCCTTCAGTCTTGTCTTATGATACTTTAGCTGCTTAAAAACTGTCGTATTGTTATATCACACCTCATCTTTATGATAAATGCTATACCACAAAGCGTGTTCCGCCGAAGTCCCAAGATTCACTTAACTCATAAAATTTTAACTCTCATAAACCTCGCCATTTTTGCGAGTAAAAATCCAACTATTCCCGTTAGCTTTCGCAATTAGATCGTCATCGGGATATTCGGCACTATCTCCCGGAGTGCGATCGCCAATTTCGAGATAAACAACATCTGCATTCGAGCGGTTGACTAAATGATGCCCATCTGAATCCCCCGCCCGAAAACCCGCGGCCATACCCGGTGTCAGCACTTGCTCTCCCGAATTTGTAATCAGAGTAACTTCCCCTTCCAGAACATAGATTAACTCATCTTGGCGGGTATGCCAGTGCCTGAGAGCAGAACAACTTCCCGGCGCAAGTCTCACCCAATTTACCCCAAAATTATGCAATCCGGCCGCATCGCCCAAGCGCTTTTTAACTCTCCCCGCAACAGCAGATTGGAATTGCTGAGGGTACTTGGAACCCGTAATTTCCGGCAGATTTTTAGGCTCAATAATCATATAACGAAGCTGACAGCAGTTGTGAGTTTTCTCTTCTTTCTCTTGCTTGGCGTCCTAGGGTTTACGCGCGGCTTCGCCTAACGCGCCTTCGCGGTTCGTTTTTCTGTTTTTATTATTACAAAACACGCTTAAATTCAAGATAAATACAATTTTATAGCACTTACCAGATCCCCGCCACTCTCGCCTCCCACCTCCGACAGTTCCCGGAAGTCATTAAGAATGTGTTATAAATATTGAGATTCATTAAGAAATATTGCTCAAATGCTCGTTTCCCCCTCCGGCGTCAGCAAACTCAAAGAATCTTTAAAAGAAAAAGTATTCTTTGGGAATGAGCCAACCCCCGAACTCATAGCCATCTTACTGATTTACTTTGTCCAAGGCATTCTCGGACTCGCCCGCTTAGCCGTCAGCTTCTTTCTCAAAGACGAACTAGGTATGAGTCCGGCAGAAGTCTCGGCAATGCTGGGCGTCGTAGCCCTGCCTTGGATTATCAAACCCGTGTTCGGCTTCATGTCCGACGGTTTGCCGATATTCGGCTACCGCAGACGCCCTTACATCGTTCTCTCCGGGCTGCTGGGAACCTTAGCATGGGTGAGCCTCGCAACAATTGTACACACACCGCTTGCAGCTACAGGCGCGATCGCCCTGAGTTCCCTCTCCCTCGCCGTCAGCGACGTAATCGCCGACTCCCTGGTAGTCGAAAGGGCTAGAAAAGAATCCGTTACCGACGCCGGTTCCCTGCAATCCTTGTCTTGGGGTGCTTCAGCCCTCGGCGGACTAATTACAGCCTACCTCAGCGGTTCCCTGCTGCAACACTTCAGCACCCACACAATATTTTTAATCACCGCATCTTTCCCGCTAATTGTATCAGCAACAGCTTGGTTAATTGCCGAAGAAAAAACCAACAAAAGAACCGACTTTGAAACAGTAAAAGACCAACTAAAACAACTAAGGCAAGCTGTTACCCAAAAAACAATTTGGCTGCCCACCGCCTTTCTCTTCCTCTGGCAAGCCACCCCAAGCTCAGACTCCGCCTTCTTCTTTTTCACCACCAACGAATTAGGCTTTCAACCAGAATTTCTCGGCCGAGTGCGCCTCGTTACCAGCATTGCCGCCCTCGCCGGCGTCTGGCTGTTTCAACGATTCCTCAAAACAGTTCCATTTCGAGTAATTTTTGGCTGGTCAACGGTCATTGCGACTGCTTTGGGGATGACTACTTTATTATTAGTAACTCATGCCAACCGAGCTTTAGGAATTGACGATCAATGGTTCAGCATCGGAGACAGCCTGATCCTGACAGTAATCGGACAAATTGCTTATATGCCAGTGCTGGTACTCTCCGCGCGCTTGTGTCCCCCAGGCGTCGAAGCAACTTTATTTGCACTGCTAATGTCAATCACAAATTTAGCAGGACTTTTGTCCCACGAGGGCGGTGCACTTTTAACCCACTTGCTAGGAATTACCGATCGCAATTTCGATAACCTCTGGCTGCTAATTGTCATCACAAACCTGTCCACACTTCTGCCGCTACCGTTCTTAAATTGGCTGCCCGCCGACAGTACAGAAAGCCGCGATCAAAACAATCAAAAGTCTCTTCCCGTATTAGAACCAGAAATGGGCAGTTCCAAACCTGGTGGACAGCATTTCATGCCCGAATACTTTCCCGACTTAGTACCAACAGTAAGGTCACAAAGCCGCACCGCAGACAGCAAATAAAGGAAGGCACACACGGATTTTGACACGGATACATGGATGAATTTAACTGTGTTTCCCAATTCTTCGACTTTCCTTCTGTCTGCGCCCTCTGTTTTCTCTGCCGTTAAATCAATAAAAGCTTATTATACCCATGCAAAAATTACAGATTTCACAACCTCAAACAGCAGCCACAAAATCATCCTACGATCGCACAGACTGGCAGCGCGGCTACGAATCTCAACCCAACGAATCCGACTACTGGATTGACGACATAGAAGGCGAAATCCCCGCCGACTTGCAAGGCACATTCTTTCGCAACGGGCCCGGATTATTGGATGTCAACGGCCAGCGCATCCACCATCCGTTTGACGGCGACGGGATGGTTTGTGGGATCGCAATATCCGAAGGCCGCGCCCATTTCCGCAACCGATTCGTCCGCACAGAAGGCTATCTCGCCGAACAAGAAGCCGGAAAAATTCTCCACCGAGGCGTTTTCGGCACACAGAAACCGGGCGGCTGGCTAGCCAACATCTTTGATGTCAAAATCAAAAACATTGCCAACACCAACATTATTTATTGGGGCGACAAACTGCTAGCGCTTTGGGAAGCCGCAGCACCCTACAGACTCGACCCGCGCACCTTAGAAACACTCGGGTTAGACACCCTAGACGGCATTTTACAACCCGGTGAAGCCTTCGCCGCCCACCCGAGAATTGAAAAAGGGAAAAATGGCAAAGGAGACAGATTGGTAAACTTTTCTGTCAAGCCCGGTTTGTCGAGTACCATCACGATTTACGAACTCGACGAAAGCGGCAAACTTTTGCAGCGTCACGCCCATGCAATACCGGGTTTTGCCTTCCTGCACGACATGGTAATTACCCCGAATTACTGTATATTCTTCCAAAATCCCGTCTCATTTAATCCTCTACCATTCGTGTTAGGATTGCGGAGTGCTTCCCAGTGCATTCAATTTTCGCCAAACAAGCCAACGCAAGCAATTTTAATTCCCCGCAACGGCACTGACGAGGTAAAGATATTAGAAACTGAACCTTGTTTTGTCTTCCACCACTGCAACGCTTGGGAAGAAGGAGACGAAGTTTTTGTTGACTCAGTTTGTTACGAATCATTTCCCACTGTAGAGGCGGACGGCGATTTCCGGGAGGTTGATTTTGAGAGCGTTCCAGCGGGGGAATTGTGGCGGTTTAAGTTAAATTTGCAAGACAAAACGGTACAGCATCAAGTTGTTGAAACTAGGTGCTGCGAGTTTCCCACTTTGCATCCGAATAATGTCGGACAACCTTACCGATATCTTTACATCGGTGCTGCTGATGCTCCCACTGGGAATGCTCCTTTGCAAGCTATTCTCAAAATGGATTTCGTGACTGGTGAAAGGCAAATTTGGAGTGCGGCACCGCGTGGTTTTGCGGGGGAACCGGTGTTTGTTCTCCGTCCCGATGCTGTTGCTGAGGATGACGGCTGGCTACTGCTTTTAATGTATGATGCAGCTCATCATCGATCGACCTTAGTGATTTTAGATGCTCGTGACATCACCAAAGGGCCCCTAGCGCGCTTGCATTTAAAACAGCACATTCCCTACGGTTTGCACGGCAGTTTTACATCAAAGGTACTGCTTCCTATCGGTTCGTAGTTGCCCTACTATGGGCCGGCAGGATGCCCACCCCACAAGAAAGAAAATTGAACTTTTCAGGAATAGGCTTTCGGGCCTGTTCCTGAAAATGGTGCAAGATGTCAGTTTTTATCGATTTTAGCGATGAGACAGAAGTTTAAAGCCCTGACGGGCTGGCGCAGGGGCGGACTGGGAGACTGCGGTAAATCTTAACAACAAATCAAAAGATAAAATATCCATAATAAATGCAAAGTGTCAACAAATTTAATCTCAAAAAAATACTTATTTTAATTGGCAGTCTGACCGTAATTTGGGCAATTATCTTATCTATTTACTCTCACAATGCTAACGCCCAAGAGCCTTACAATTCACCTCCAGAAAGCGCTGTAGCGTCCAAAGGCTTGGTTGAAGTCAAAATGACGGTAATTGCAGTAGATCCCATTAAGAACGAATTAGAAGCCCGCTTGCAGTTTGAACTCAAAGGTATCTATAAAAAAGGGCCAACTTACCCAGCTCAAGACTTGTTAATGACAGTTAACGGCGCAAATGTACAGGATTCGGAAATTACCTTTAAAGAAGGCAAACCGATGATTGTGCCTGCATTAAAATTTAATTTGGTAAAGGGAAAGATTAACAATTATCCGTTTGACAAGCACATTGCTAAAGTAGCTATTTCGATCGATCCGCTGGCTTCGATTGGTAAAAAGTTTGCTCCATTTCAACTAAACCCGGTACCTCTAAAATTTAATTTTAATGCGGATGTTCCCGGTTTTGACATCAGTTATATGCCGATGGAAGAAAATTCCTCTATCTTTATTTATATTGATGTTTATGCAACTCGCTCAATCCCGGTGAAATTTTTTGCCTTAGTGATTATTGTTATTATGTGGGTACTGTCAATTATGGCGCTTTTGCTAGCATTAAAAGTGATGAAATCTGGCAAGTTGCCGGAAGTGGGAATGCTGAGTTGGACTGCTGTGATGTTGTTTGCTTTTCCCGCTATTCGCAATGCTCAACCGGGGGTGCCCCCGGTGGGAACTGCAAGCGATTTTCTTTCGTTTTTTTGGACAGAAATTATTGTTGTGGTGGCGTTGGTGATTATCGGTAGCTGTTGGTTGAATCGGTATCATCCGCCGATTGAATGATATGAGATTTGAAACTTCAGATTTGAAAAATTGGCGTTTGTGATTCACGGTATGAATAAACTTTTCGCTTGCTCTTACAAAACTCACCCTCAAGCGTGCCCATAGCAATTGCGAAATCTTGAATTCATATCTGTATTCAGCAACGCCGAAAAATTCACCCCAGAGATAAATCAAGGGGCTTCTAGCCTGCATACTTTAAATTAACAGTCAACAGTCAACAGCTAACTAAATTCCAAGATTCAATTTTTGACTTCTAAATTCTCAATATCCTTTGCAGGTACGCCCAAACCGCGCAAGATAGTAAAAGCAATAATTCGATATCCCGACGGATTGGGATGAACTCCATCTGCGGCTAACAAATTCAGAGTCTTGCCGGCGTGTTTTTGATACGTGCCGATAACTTCCCGACAAGGCCCATTTAAATCGATAAACAAGCACTGATTCTGCAACGCAATTTCTCGCATCGCGGCAATATACTCTTGCAACCTGCGATTTTCTGGGCCGTCGAGAATTTCGCCGATAGGAGTAGGAGAAAGCAGTACAACTCGAATTCCTGCGGCTTTCGCCGCCAACACCATTTGAGTTATTTTCTCCCGATATTCTGCCAGTGGCACTCCCTTGGGCAATTTGCCTTGCGGATAAAACTGACGGTTTTGGAAGTCGAAGAAAGCGTGCCAAACGTCGTTGACTCCGACATTAATCATCACTAAATCTGGCTTTTGGTCGATCGCATCTTTCTGGAAGCGGGCTTGCATATCCGTCGCCCTGTTACCGGAGATTCCGGCGTTGACGATTTCGATTTTGCGATCGGGATAAAGGGCATTCAGATAGCGTTGCAGCAGCCAAACGTAACCTCCAGGGTATTTCCCAGCCTCGGTGATGCTGTCGCCCACTGTCACAATTTTGCGCTTGCCGGCGAGCACGTTTTGGATTTCTGGTGGCGGCGTTGCTTCGGATAGGGATTCTTTAAACACGGGAATTAAGGAGTGAGGAATATTGAAGGCGATAACAGCAGCTATTACGGCGAGGGCAAGTCTAATTAAAACTTGCCTCAGCCGGGATTTGGGACTGGGCGATAGCCCATTGGGAGACATTACGCAGATTCCTAATAAAAATCTAACTATTGATGTATGCAATAATATTATCCATTTTGGTTTTTTTTGTCACTTATTTCAATAACTCAGTCCTGGACTAACAAAAACCTGGTTTCGACGCCAAATCGGAAGTTATAAGCCTTAAGGCAGAAAGCTGGTTGTTGACCCCGCCTGCGTAAGTTGTACACGTGAAATTACAGAGAGTTTTGTCGCCCAGATCTGTGGGTGTAATTGCCATCACAAAAAAAATCGCAAAATGTCACATGATTTTTGCTACTTAGAGCACATCTTTAAAAGGGAAGCGCGGTTTATAATATTGATATGTTCAGGGAACAAGTTTTCATGCGAGGTTAAAGCAATGGTAGCAAATTCAAATTTTTTATATCCTCAAAATCGCTATTACGGTGAAGTAAAGCCAGAGAATTTGGTATTTAATGCGAATTTACAAGAGTTTTCTCAGCGAGTGGGTTACATCAGTTCCTTGACATCTAACGGTAAAATCTCTGTGGAACAGGCATTTACTCAAATACAAAAACTTTGGGAAGAGGTGGAAAACTCGAAAAAGCAGTTGGGAATTGGCGAAAATCCCTTTTCAGCTTGAATAATTAGCGGTTGGCTTTGACGTTGAGTTACGCGCCATTGATGCCGATCGATTAATCGAGAGCTTAAAATCAAAAAGTAGCTAGTGGCGATCGACCTTTTTGCCTATGAGTTCCGATTTAGTACCTCTCCTTCCCAAAGTATCCGTCGGCCGCCGCGCCGCGGCCCTCTGCATCGACGGAATCGCAGTTTGGCTGCCCAGTTTGCTTCTGGGCAATAATGCGATCGTCCAAACCATATTTTTTGTCCTGCTGTGGCTGATCATGCGCGTAGCCATCGTCAGGAAAAACCAAGGTCAAAGTCTGGGGCGCTGGGCCTTGGACATGAAAATTGCCGATACCAGATTCCACCGGACTCCCGGAGTGCAAGAACTCTGCAAGCGCGAGGCCTTACTGGGCTTTTGCGCCGCCTTAGCCTTCGCAGGTATAGCTGGGATCACATCTACCAACGCTGCCGTCTTGCTGCTGATCCTGCCCCTGGCGATCGACTGTAGCGTTGCCCTCACCTCCGCCGAAAGGTTTCCCCAAGCTTTCCACGATCGCATCGGCGGGACGATCGTCGTCGGAGCCCGCCGTGGCTACTCCCTCGACATCAAAGTTAGAAGATTGCTTGACCAAGTGCAGAGCAATGTGAGAAGATAATAAATTGTGTTTAAATTAGTCGAAATTTATTTAGAATTATGGCTAAAGGCGTCCGCATCATAATTACTCTAGAGTGTACTGAGTGCCGTACAAACGTAAGCAAACGCTCCAAAGGCGTGTCTCGGTACACCACCACCAAGAACCGTCGCAACACGACGGCGCGGCTAGAACTCAAAAAGTTCTGCCCCCACTGCAACCAGCACACTGCCCACAAAGAGATCAAGTAGTGATTAGTCATTAGTCCTTAGTCATCAGTCATCAGTTGTTGGCAATTGATATTGACCCGCGAAAAGCAGATAACTAACCAATGCTTTGCTGACGGCTAGCAAGTAACGGCTAATAACTAAAAACTCACAATCAACAGTCAACAAACAACAGTCAACAAACAACAAACCATGACTTACTTTCGCCGGCGCGTTTCGCCCATCAAACCAGGAGACCCGATCGACTACAAAGATGTCGATTTGCTCAAAAAATACGTCACAGAACGCGGTAAAATTTTGCCCCGCCGGATTACCGGTTTGACGGCAAAACAGCAGCGAGACCTGACCAGAAGCATCAAAAGAGCAAGAATTGTAGCTTTGATGCCCTTCGTAAACCAAGAAGGTTAACAGGATTTGGGATTTTGGGTTTTAGATTTTGGACTGGGAATAAGACTTGCGCGAAAAGAACGTCTTTCTGTCATTAATAGTGCAGCAAGAAGGCAGCGAAAAAATCGCGAAATAGGGTTAAGAGTCGCCGCAGCGCAAGTCTTAATCACAAGTCAGAAGTTAAAAAAAAGCAAGAAGAAAAAACAACTTTTTAGATTTTAACTTTCACAATTGACCAGAAAAATTGCCAATATCCAAAATCTAAAATCGCAAGCTCGAAACTCGATAAGTGGCTACTGTAAAAATCCAAAATCTCAAATATAAAGCTGGCAAGTGGAGAAGGGAACGTTAGTAGAATTTAGAGTGCACGGCGACCGCCGTCTGGCAGTTGCCGATCGCCCCGACGGCAAGAAAAACTGGGTCGTGGTAGACGAAAACGGTCAACCGCACAGCATACCGCCCAAACAAATCACCTACGAAGTAGTCGGAGAAACTTACAAACCCTCCGATATTCCCAAATTTCTCAAAGAAGTAGAAGCCTACTCAGATCCGTCGAGTTTGGAAGTAGCTTGGGAACTTTTAGTCGGCGACGGAGAAACGACAGATCCCGAAGCCCTGGCAATGCTGCTATTTTCGGAACGCAGTCCGGCCCAGTGTTACGCGGCTTACTGTTTGCTATCAACAGACAAACTGTATTTCAAACAAAAGGGCGATCGCTACGAACCGCGACCGGCAGCCCAAGTAGCCGAAATCAAACACCAGCAAGAAGTAGAACAGCAGCGACACCAAGAATCCCAAGGATTTTGGGATCGAGTCAAACAGCGGCTGGCAGGGGAAAATGTAGATTGGGAACACAGCGATCGAACTCGCCTCGACGCCCTAGAACGCTTTGCTCTCCTCGGAGAAGAAGCAACGCACCGCACCCCAGCCTTAGAAACTTTAGCCAGCTTGCAACGATCCGAAAACCCCGAAGCAGCATTTGGCCTCCTCGTCGATCTCGGCCTGTGGAGTACCCACGAAAACCTGTTTTTGCGGCGCAGCCAAATTCCCCTACAATTCTCCGCAAAGGTATTAGAAGTGGCCCAACGCTGCCTAGAAAATCCCCCAACCGACTCCGACACAAATCGTCTCGATTTAACTCACCTCAAGGTTTACACGATCGACGACGAAAGCACCACCGAAATCGACGACGGCCTCAGCTTAGAATTCCTCGAAAACGGCCAGCAGCGCCTGTGGATACACATCGCCGATCCCACCCGCCTGCTTTCCCCCGGAGACGAACTCGACCTCGAAGCCAGAAAGCGCACCACTACGGTTTACCTGCCCACGGGAATGATCCCCATGTTTCCCCCTGCTTTGGCAACCGGGCCGATGAGTTTAATTCAAGGCAAAGAGTGCAGCGCGCTCAGCTTCAGCGTCACCTTAGACGAAATCGGCGCGGCTCAAGATTACAGCATCCACATCAGCACCATAAAACCCACCTACCGCTTGACATACGATGATGTAGACGAAATGCTGGAGTTGGGAATCGAAGCAGAACCAGAAATAGCAGCGATCGCGTCTGCAGCAAAACTGCGCCAAAAATGGCGGGAAGCCCAAGGCGCAATCAGCATTTTCATGCCCGAATCAGTCATCAAAGTCAACGGCGACGACATCAAGATCCACGTCATCGATGACTCCACAGCCCGGATGCTAGTAGCCGAAATGATGATTTTAGCCGGCGAACTAGCCGCCCGCTACGGTCAAGCTCACAGCCTACCAATACCCTACCGCTATCAGCCACAGCCCGAACTCCCTCCAGATGAAGAACTGCTGGCCGTGCCTGCAGGCCCCGCCCGCGCTTGCGCCGTGCGCCGCTGTATGCCCCGCAGCGAAATGGGCCTCACCCCCGGACGCCACGCAGGCTTGGGTTTGGAATTATACACTCAAGTTACTTCCCCGATCCGCCGCTATACCGACTTGCTGACTCACTTCCAAATCAAAGCCCACCTGCGGGGCGAACCCCTGCCTTTTTCCGCTGAAGAAATACAGGACATTGTGATGTGTCTCGGCACCGCAGTTAAAGAAGCCTCTACCGTCGAACGCCAAACTAACCGCTATTGGGGATTGGAATATTTGCGGCGCAACCCCGATGAAGTTTGGGAAGCCTTAATGCTGCGCTGGCTGAGGGAAGACAGCAATCTGGGATTGATTTTATTGGAAGAGTTGGGTTTAGAATTGGCAATGCGATTTGGTCGATCGGTCGAAATAGGCGATCGGCTAGAAGTCAAAGTCACCCACTGCGATCCGCGATCGGATGTCATTAACTTCCAAGAAATGATATTTGAAGCCGCACAAGAGGATTTTAGATTTTAGATTTTGGATGGCAAAAATTTGTGTTGAAGGCGGAAACTGAGGATAAATCTTGTTTTTAATCGAGTTTCTCACCCCCTCGCATCCCCCTTGTCCAGGACAGGGGGGTAAAAAATATGATGGTTTCATATCTAGTCCTGTAAAATAATCCTAATTCTTGTCAGGGCTAGTTCACCCCCGATCTGTAATATAAGCCAGGCATCCCGTAAACCCGCCCCGACCAAAATATTGGGGTCGATCGACTCGACATCATATCCGATCCCAGACGGGTAATACTTTTGACGTTAAATTGACACGCTTTGCTATCTCCTCTCTTCCTCCGTGTCCTCTGTGTCCTCTGCGGTTAATAAAAAAAACTTCAGCATTCTAAAAATTGGAAGTTTTTACCCCCACCTAGTAATTTAAAATTTAAAATCCCCAAATGCCCAATTCAATTAGCCAAGTTCAGCCGCCGCTGGAATTCATACCCCCAGCCTACAACCCTCTAGTGATGCAAGGTTGTAAGCAAATATTCCCCTGGTGGCTGCGATTTCGGACGAGTATCAGCCAGGTTCAAGCCGAAAACGTCGAAACCCTCGCCGAACTATTCCACCAATTTCAAAATCAGAAAGTTCGCTTCTTGCTAGCCTTCCGCCACCCCAACTCAGACGATCCCTACTGTTTGGGACAACTAATTTGGAAACTCGTTCCCCAGGCAGCGCGCGCCAAAGGCATTCCCCTGCAATTCCCGGTACATTCCCACTTTATCTACGATCGCGGCATTCCCCTCTGGGCCGGTGCGGGCGTCGGCTGGTTGTATTCCCAACTCGGTGGCACTCCGATTGTTCGCGGGAAGATCGATCGCGTCGGATTGCGATCTGCCCGCAATTTATTTGCCAACAGCCAATTCCCGATCGCCGCCGCCCCAGAAGGCGCCACCAACGGTCACAATGAAATAGTTAGTCCCCTCGAACCGGGAATTGCTCAAATGGGCTTCTGGTGCGTTGAAGATTTGCTGAAAGCCGAACGCACTGAAAAAGTTTTAATTGTGCCGATCGGCATTCAATACCGCTATGTCAATCCACCTTGGCAACCCTTAGAAAAACTTTTAACTCAATTAGAAATTGATTGCGGACTGCCATCCTTAGAACGCACCGAGATTTCTAATTTAGAGACTGCCAATCCCGATTCCGAAAACCACAATCACAAATTCCAATATCTGCGCCTGATTCGACTGGGCAGCCATTTACTAGCAGTAATGGAAGAGTTTTACAGCCGTTTTTATCATAAAAACTTAACCCAAAAAATATCTATTTTACCATCATCAGTTTCCGAAAAGACGACAAATAATTTTGACAATGAAGTAATGATAGCTCGACTGAAAGCCCTGTTAGACGTGGGTTTGCAAGTAGCAGAAGAATATTTTAACTTAAAGCCCAAAGGCAGTTTAATAGACCGCTGCCGCCGTGTGGAACAAGCAGGCTGGGAGTATATTTATCGAGAAGATATTAAAGATATTGCAGCACTTTCTCCCTTAGAAAGAGGATTAGCCGATCGCCTCGCTGAAGAAGCAAGTCTTCGGATGTGGCACATGAGACTTGTAGAAAGTTTCGTGTCCGTCACGGGCAGGTACGTCGCAGAACAACTGACAGCAGAACGTTTGGCAGAAACAACTTTACTGCTGTGGGACGTACTGGCTCGCATCAAAGGGGGAAATCCTTTCGGCAGACCGAAGTTGGGCAAACAGCAGGTACAAATGACCGTGGGCGAACCCATATCAGTGAGCGATCGTTGGGATCGATATCAAACCAGCCGCAGGTTAGCAGTTGCCGAACTCACTCAAGACTTGCAATCAGCTTTAGAAGCAATGATTAAATCTTAATTAGTCAGAGAAGGAAGAGCTTCTAGGGAAGAAGGAATATATATTTTTCTTCACTACGTTTTTTTGTGGTGAATTATAAACAGATTGTTATAAACTTTTGGAATAGGTCTAATGAACCGCCAACCCTCGCTCGACAATGAACCAATAAAATTTAGCGATGACTAACAAACCTATCGATTTGTCTACTAACTCAATTAAAGTAAAACTGCTGAATAATTTAGCGCAGGAATTGCTCACACCGCTCACTTCTGTCCTCGGCATGGCAAGCGTGTTGAAACAAGAAATTTATGGCCCCTTAACGAGCAAGCAAAAAGAATATATTGACGTGATCCAAGACAGCAGCCGCTCTTTGCGATCGCTAGTTGAAGAAATTTTGGAACTGGCAGAACTAGATGATTCCGCTTTCACCTTGAAGCGAACCGCAGTCGATATAGAAACTTTGTGCCAGCAGGTGGTGACAATCCTGTCGTCGGCAGCAAGTAGACGAGAGCAAGAAATTAATTTGTCGATGGGGCCCGGGTCGCGCATCTGGTTGGTAGATAAAGATAAGGTTCAGCAAATGCTGCACCACTTAATTTTTAGCATTATTCAATCTGCTGGGGCAGGCAGCGTGATTCGAGTCCACGTTTCTCGGAAAGAAGACGGTATCAACATCGGAGTTTGGGTTTTTCATCCTTGGTTAGGGGAAAGTTTGCCCCATGCTAAACTCTACACCGACTACTTGTTGAAGGTCGGATCAGGTAGCGGTTCGCCATCGCACTCCGAAACCGACTCCGAGGGAGTCGAAGCGCAACTCCCGACACAGGGTTCGCAGCGCTTAACGCTGGCTTTTTCTGAGTTGGCGGCTTTGGTGGCCCAGAATGCAGAGGATACCGCACCGGTGTTAGCTGGTTACGGGGCGCGGGAACGCTTGGGGCTGCTGCTTTGCTGCCAATTGGTGGAAATTCAAGGCGGCCAACTCTCGATTCAAGGCGCCCCGGAATCTGGATATCGCTACGTGCTCTGGCTGCCCTGCACAAATGCTACGGAATTGTTGGAAGGCTAAAGAAGGAAGAAGGAAGTTCGGCAACGGATTTTCTAACGGATGTAACGGATGGAAAGAAGAAGGAAGAAGAAACAAGTCATTTGTTAATTAATACTGAGATGTTGCACCATTCTCAATAAGGCTTTTATGCGCGGACTCGCGTGCCCCACCCACAAGAAATTTATTCTTTGTGGAGCCGACCAGAAAAGCCTTAAGGGAGAATGGTGCAAGATTGGAGTTACTATCAATTGTCGATGCTTTTAGACTCAATTCCCAATTCCCAATTACCAATAATCAATCTAAAAATGAATTCAGTTTGGCAACAGTTAACTCTGGCAAATTTGCCGCTCTCTCAGTGGCAAAGTAGAAGTTATTTATTCAATTTGGCGATCGGCTCTTTACGCAGTTGGCGGCAGAGTAGCTGGCTGATGCAGTGGGCAGAACCCTTGGGTTTTGTTTTGCTGGGCTTGACTTTCGGTTTGGCGCCGTTTGTAAACAATGCCTTGGTGGGGGTGTTGATGGCGGCTAGCGCTGCATTTTGGGTGCTGCTGACTGTTTCGGACGATCGCGAGATCCCCTTCACGCCGATTCATTTGCTGGTTCTGCTGTACTGGGGCATAGCCACTGTCGCAACGGCGATGTCGCCGGTGAAAGTCGCCGCTGCTACTGGTTGGAGCAAGCTAACGCTGTATTTGCTGTTTTTTGCGCTGATGGCTCGGATATTGCGATCGCCCCGTTGGCGATCGTGGTTAATTGCCGTATTTTTGAACGTCTCTTTAATTGTCAGTTTCTACGGCGTGCGGCAGTGGATTGATAAAGTGCCACCATTAGCTACTTGGAACGATCCGACTTCTACTCAAGCCAATGTCACGCGAGTTTACAGTTTTCTGGGAAATCCTAACTTGCTTGGTTCCTATTTACTGCCAGCCATTGCATTGAGCGCTGCCGCGCTTTTTGTGTGGAAAGGATGGGGAACAAAAATTTTAGCGCTGACGATGCTGGTGGTGAATTGCGCGTGTTTGCGCTACACCGATAGCCGGGGTGCTTGGATCGGTTTTGTGGCTCTACTGGTGGTATTTTTAGTGCTGCTGTGGTACTGGTACACCCCTTTGATGCCTCGGTTCTGGCGAACTTGGGCGCTGCCGTTAGGGTTAGGAGGTTTGGCTGGAGCCTTAATTTTGGGAGTGGCTTTAGTGGAGCCACTGCGCGATCGAGTTTCGAGTATGTTTATCGGTCGAGGTGACAGCAGCAACAATTTTCGGATTAACGTTTGGACGGCGGTGATTGACATGATTCGCGATCGACCAATTCTTGGAATTGGACCCGGAAACACTGCTTTTAATAAAGTTTATCCGCTTTATATGAGGCCGAAATTCACTGCTTTGAGCGCTTATTCCGTGCTGTTGGAAATTGCGGTGGAAACTGGTTTTATCGGTTTAATGTGTTTCCTGTGGCTGATGACTGTCACCGTCAATCAAGGTTTGTTGCAGATCAAAAATATGCGGGATTCACAATTTAAAATCTCTAGTTTAGAGGAAGAATCCCAAAATCCCAAATCTCAAATCCAAAATCTCAAATCGAATCAGGGGTTTTGGTTGATAGGGGCGATCGCAACTTTAGCCGGCATGATGGCCCACGGTTTTGTCGATACAGTTTGGTATCGGCCGGAAGTTAATATGCTTTGGTGGTTGATGGTGGCGATTATTGCTAGTTTTTACAGCAACTCACACCAGCAGCCGCAAGATTTAGCTTTGAGGGAGGGCGAGTAGATAGAATTGCTGGCGGGGATTTTCTCCCCGCACAGTGCGGATTCCAGCAATAGCCGATACAGCAATGATTAGGAGTTATATCAGTTCAAAAAAAGAATGCAGCTTTATGCAAGCTGCAAACCATTATAGCCATAAGTTATTTCCAATTCTTCAATTATTAATCTCAAATCTCAAATGCTATAAGGTGCGGACGGGGCACCCTGCATACTACTACTACATACTACATACCTGTTGCTGTAAAGTGGTGATGGTACACTCTACAAAATTTATTGAAAATAACTCTTATTCTTCGCTCTCCGAAGGCATGATTAATCTGGGACACGGATATTTTCCACCATCTCTATCTCTGCACCGCCGCCTCCTCGCTTGATTGGAGTCGAACGGCGTTTCGACTGATTCATTAACTGTAATTTTAACAGTCGAAGGAGTTGGCAGTGCTGTTGAGGCTTGACTTAGCTCCACTACCGTTATAATTGCCAGTATGGTTGATGAAAACAAAACTGTGCGTTTCATTTATTTGTTTTTTCCTCGTTTAATCGTTGACGTGCCATCCCTATCCATATATCCTCATCGAATTCTTGAGAATCCGCATACTTTAGACAAATTTTCCACTGCGGTAGCGCTGCCTTAGTATTTTTCAGTTTTTCTAGGACTTGCGCTTTTAAGCAGTAAGTTGCTGGTCCTTCACTATCAAGTTTAATCGCTTCATCCAGATGTTGCAATGCCTCTGAATATCGACCCTGTTCCAGGCGAGCCCATCCCAAGTTTTTGAGTAAAGAATATTTTACTTGATCGTCCTCAGCTAATTTCAAACCTTGCCACAGGAAGTGAACGGCAGCCGGATAGTTTTTTTGATCAACTATATATAACCGAGCCAGATTGCTGTAAGCAGCAGGTAGACCGAGTTTTGCAGCTTGCAGATATTTTCCTCGGGCGCATTGTAAATCTTGCACCTCTTCGCAAAGCCATCCTAAATTGTAAAGAGCTGTTCGGCTTTTTGGATCTACCCAGAGCGCTAACTCATATGCTTGTTGAGTATCAGCGAATCGATTAGCTTTGTAGTTTTCAAAAGCCATATTATTAAAAAAAGATGCCAGTTCCGGCAACCCAATTTGCCAGCCGCCCAAGCCTACTGCTAGCATCAGCAATAAGGCTCCCCACTTGGAGTTTTGAGGCTTTTTTGCTGGCTCTTTCATAGCATTGAAGATGTTAGCTAATGGTGTCATTTTTAGCATTTTTTAACTTGAGAGTTAGGCGATATTTTGTTTGCCAGTTTTAATTGCCACCCTAATGGCATCATAATCTTACGAAATGACTCATGATTGAACCCATTTCTCATAAGAGTTTGTTAGTCCACAGCCGAATCCTTGGGGAATGCTCCCACTACCCAGATGTATTCGAGCATAGGTTAATCATTCATGAGGCTCCACAAGCCATCCGGATATTTTCAGGAAAAAGGAAGCGGGAAGCAGGAAGAAGGTAAAACTCTTCCCCTTGTCTAAGTAATAATACTTAGTCAGCGGTCAGTTGATCGACAGTATGCGACTCTATGAGGAGATACAGCGTATTCCAGGTTTATGAAGTGTAGGGACTTACCCTGGGCCGTTTCCGTACGGGGATAGAACGAGCTGGGGTTTAGTTCATCAACATAGAATCTGTTGTAAGATGGACTCCAGTCAAATAACTCTAATTAAGTTTGTAGTGACGATGGAAGTCCTCAAAATCCTCAAGGGAGGATTTTGAAACATATTATGATGAGTAATGAACCGAAATCGATTTAAAATAGCCAATCATTAATCAGCAATCACCAATCATGAATCAGTAATGACTCCTGACTAATAAACATCTCCATAAATTAACTTTCAACCTTCGAGTAGCAAAGGTTTGAGTTTATTTGTTGGAGATATTTAATGACTAATGACTAATGAGTGATGACTAATGACTCTGACTAAAATTGCTTCATTGCTCTTTCCATATCCCGCTTATCTTCACGTTTCTTCAAATCTTCGCGCTTGTCGTACAGTTTTTTCCCTTTACCCAAACCTATATCAAGTTTTACCCAGCCGCCTTTCAAATACATTTTTAACGGCACTAAAGTCAAGCCTTTTTCTTCCACTTTGCCGATTAATTTGCGAATTTCCTGCTTGTGCATCAGCAATTTACGGGTGCGGCGGGGTTCGTGATTAAAATAGTTGCTAGCACTTCTCCAAGGCGAAATGTGAACGTTTATCAGCCACAGTTCCCCGTTCCGAACTAAGCCATATCCGTCCCGCAAATTTGCTTTTCCTTCCCGAATAGATTTGACTTCGGTTCCCTTCAACTCGATTCCCACTTGGTATGTCTCTATAATTTCATAGAGATGGCGCGCTTGTCGGTTATCGCTAACAATTTTGTATCCTGGGCTTTTTTCGCTCATTTTTACCTCCGCTAAGATTAATTATTATAACGCTAGCTTCTCTGTAGAGAAAATCGAAGCTTGACAAAACTTAAATAATCGGTCTAGACATTACCAATTTGGCTGAGCTAAGATGTCACCAACGTGAATGTCAAGCGGTATCATGCAGCGCACCAATATTACTGATTCTGCAATTGCAGATTCTGTTACTCCTCATCCTGCGGTTAATTGGGTTTGGCTGGCTCCTTTTTTACTGGCGCTTGCTTGGTTTTGGGCCAATATCTCGGCAGTTAAGTGGCTGTTATCCTCGTTTGTTGAGGTACCCACACTGTACAAGATAGTAATTGGTTTTTTGATTGTAGCATTAGTAGTGCGATCGATTCGCAACTCCGCTCGCCCGCCGGGATTTTCGCCAAATTTCGTTTTGAGGCGATATCCGCTGCTGTTGATGTTGGGTGCGGGTATTTGCTCGATCGCCCTTCAGTACATAATTGATATAAAACAAGTTACTGTCCTGCTATTTATCCTCGGAACTTACGGGCTGTGCGGCTTATTCGTCGAGCAGAACTTTTGGCAAAAAAACTTGCCAGTTGCGGGCTTGCTGGCTTGTATTTTACCATTCAACAGTCAGTTTAATAGCGGCTTAGGTTTGCCGGCGCGAGTGCTGACTGCTCAGGTAGTAGAACAGTTGCTCTCAATGCTGCACGTTGGCGCTATTTCTTCTTACGATATTATCGTTTTGGAAAACGGCATCGCTCACGTTGACGTGCCTTGTAGCGGCATTAAAACTCTCTTAGTGGGAACGCTATTTTTGCTTGCTGCTACCTGGCTAGAAGGTCGCAAATTGAGTTTAAAATGGCTTGCAGTATGCGCTGCTAACTTCTTAATGTTGGTGTCTGCTAACGCTTTGCGGGTTGCCGTGCTAGTGCTGGTTGCCCAAGTTTTCCAACAGCCAACTTATGCAGCAATGCTGCACGTACCGCTAGGAATTGTGGGTTTAATCGGCGCTTGCTTCTTAAGTTGGTTGATGCTGCAAAAAGTTCCGAAATTTCACGAAACAAAAGAAAGTGATTTTAACTCGCAACGAGATTTAGAAATACTCAAAAATCAGCCTTTGGCAAAACCGGGACTAATTGTGGCGGTGGCTGTTTTGGGTGCAATTTCTCAATTGTATCATGTAGAAAGTGAAAAATTAGCGATCGCCCCCCTGAAATTTCTAGACCCGATTGTATCCGAATCAATCCCGCTGAATCCCAGCGAAGAAAAATTTTTTGGGAATTACCCCGGCACCCAAACACAAAAAATCAGATTTGTCGCGGGCAACTTGCGCGGTTCCATGCTCACAGTAGCGAGCACATCCTGGCAAACTTATCACGCCCCCGAGTTGTGTTTTGTAGCGAGCGGGATTCCAGTCAATCGCATAGAAAAAAAACAACTAACTCCTTCAATAACAGCGCGCTGGCTGTCTCTCAAAAACAACCAATTATCAGCAGCATACTGGCTGCAATCTGCACAGATAACTACAGATAACTTCATGTCCCGTATCGGCAGCGACCTCACTCACAAAAACCACAACTGGGTGCTAGTTTCCATTTTATTTGACAGTTCGCTACAAGCCGAAAACTATGAAGTAAAAAAGTTTGCTAGTAATGTATACGATACCGTTAAAAAAAGCTTACAAGGAGAAATAAATGAAAATTCAACAGGTATTTGATGGAGTTTTTAAAACAATTTTTTGGCTGTGGAATTTAACTTTTTTATCGATTGTTTACTTGGGAATCTTGCCGATTATCGGAGTGCCATTAATTATGGCGACAATCGATGGCAGCATCCCCTTAGAGTTTTCTTTGACGATGGCAGCTACGATTGCAGTACCCACTGTATGTACTGTAATAGGAGCTAGGCGTTTTAGCAAGCAACCCCTACAGCTAATGCGTTGGTTTTACGGTGTAGAAGCACCGCTATTTTTGCTGTGTTTGCTCCGCTTGTTCCTGCTGCGAGAACTAACTCCAGCTAGTTCTCAAATCATCGCTACTATTGCTTTGTGCATTGCAGCATTTTCAGTGGAAATGCTGTACGGCTATCTGGGTAGAAAAGAAAATGTTCAAAATATTTTTGATTCCCAGAATTCCCATAATAAACAGCCTCATTTTTTCAGCTTAATTGGAGAAAAGCGAAGTGCGTGGCTGCAATTAGGATGTCACAGTTTAATGGTAGTAGTTGGCATTTGGGCGGCAACATTGCTGATTTATTACGCTTTGCCTGTGGCATTGTATACACTTTATGGATTCTTATTTCTCCTCATTCAATTTTTCAATTTTACATGGGTTTCACCATTTCTGGAGATGTTTAAATACGGGGCGTGGGTCTGGGCTTTAATTTGGATACCGCTATCCTTTATATTGTTTAGTTTAACCTGTAGCTTGTTCGTTATCATGCCTTCGCTGTACGGCTTTCTCTACATTCATTCCGGGCGGAAAATATGGCATAGTTTTGCTGCAGAATACGGGAAAAATAAAGCGCTAATCGGAAGTTTGGGAGTCATAACAGCTTGGCTGGCTATTTTCTCCGCTTTGCAGCAGCAGCCACAAGTGGCCGCACTAAAAATGCTGGCGACTCCCCCCGCAAACGACACGGTTCGCCAAACTTTATTAGCCAAGTCTGATATGATTCGATCCGGCTTAGTCAATGCTTATTTGTCCCCTTACCGCTACCTCAGCACTGTGGGAGAAAACAACCACATTTATGAGATATACAAAAATAGTTTGAATTTGCCTGACGGAGCGGCTCAAACTGTGCAGAACAGCTATAATTTTTTAATGTCGCCGTTTTTGTATCAAGGCTCTAGTGCTGATGTGGAGAAAGCAGAAAAACTCTACGGAGAATTCTTCGATACGGAACTGCAAAAAGGCGACACCGAAGCAGTAAAACACGCCGTACAGTCAACCTCAAACCAGGAAGAAGCTAAAGCTGGTTTGCTGAATGTCACTGAGGAAAAAGTGTGGTTGCAGTCGCAAGAAGTGACAGTCAAAGAAAACGGCGACTGGGCTGACGTTCAACTCTACGAAGTTTACAAAAATCAAACGCCGAACTTGCAAGAAGTATTCTACTACTTTTCGCTGCCGGAAAGCGCCGCAGTTACAGGAGTTTGGCTGGGAGACACTGGCGATTTAAACAAACGTTTTGTATTTACGGTATCGCCTAGAGGTGCCGCCCAGCAAGTCTACAATCAACAGGTAGCAGAAAGAGTAGATCCGGCTTTGTTAGAACAAATTGGCCCCAAACAATACCGCTTGCGGGCTTTTCCAATTCCGGTAAAACGAGAATTCACCCAAACAGACGGGCCAACGGAAATGCACCTGTGGCTTACTTACAAAGTCATGCGCCAGCCGCAGGGTTGGGCTATGCCTGTTTTGGCTGAAAAACGCAACATTTTTTGGAACCAAAATACTCGCCGCACGATCGCCGGGAAAGAGGTAAAATACAGCGGGAAAGAAGCAAGAGAAACTTGGCTGCCACCCTTTTTGCCCGCAGTCGCACAGCAACCGCTAACAGCGCAGCAGGCGGTTCTACCGGGAGGAAATATCATTTCTGCTAAGCCACTGGCTGATGCAAATTACTCCCTACCGCAAGGCAAAAAATTTGCAGTTATTCTCGATACTTCCCGCAGCATGGCGGCGGAAAGTAAGGAAGTAAAAGAGAATTTTGAATGGTTGAAAGCTAATACAGCCAGCAAAAATGCTGTTGATTTGTATATCGCCAGCGCTGCGGGAATGCCACCTAAGTTTGTGGAAGATGTACGCAATTTCGATGCGGAAAAGGTGACATTTTATGGTACGCTCCAGCTCAAAGATATGCTCCAACAGTTTACACAGTTGCGGGGCGATAAAAGTTACGATAGTGTATTTTTGGTGAGCGATCGCCATAGTTACGAATTGTCGGACGATCGCAAACCTAAACTTTCCATCTCTGCACCCCTATGGACAGTGCATTTGGGAGGTTTGCCCCCCGGCTACGACGACGCAACTTTAAAGGTGATTCAAGATAGCGGCGGTGGAGTTGCTACGGATATGAAAGAGGCGATGCAGCGAGTAGCAACCACAGCAGCTTCCGGCCCATCTACAGTTAGCGTTGTTGACGGCTATGCTTGGAGTTATGCCAAAACCCCGCAGTCGAAAAAAACCGCCAAATCGGCGGCAGTCGCAGAGCCGAAAAATGCCGGAAATGAAGGCTTTAAACCGATTGCTGCGCGGCAGTTGATAACTGCACTTAGCAAGCAGAAAAGTTCAAATCAACTGACGCAACTGGATGCGATGCACGCCGTAGCTAAAAATTTCAAAGTGGTGACGCCTTATTCTTCGATGATTGTGTTAGTTAATGACGCGCAAAGGGAGCAACTAAAAGCAGCGGAAGCTAAGAGTGATCGATTTGACAGAGAGGTAGAATCGGGTAAGGAACAGTTGAGTAAGCCGAATAATCCTCTGAATGTTTCGGGGGTTCCTGAGCCCGAAGAATGGCTGCTGTTGGCGGTAGGTGCGATCGGGCTTTTGGTGGTTTTCCTCCGCCAGCGACGGGCGAAAATGGTAGGTTAAAAGTTAATCAGGGTTGGCTGCTACTCCCTCAATGGTTCGGCGGTTGAAACCGCTACTACAAAAACAAAGTCTGCCTCCGCAGACTAACAGAGTGAGGGGGTATTGAAGCCGGACTTGATATCACATATTAATCTACAGTCCTCTTGAGACGACTTTAGCTATGAGACAGGGGTTTAAACCCCTGTCGGACTTAACAAATAACGAATAACTAATCTATTTCTACAAAAACGCGATCGCCCTCAATCTTTACCGGATAAGATTCCAGGGAATCGCTGGGTGCATTCAAACATTTACCAGTATCTAATTTGTACTGATACTTATGAAACGGACAGGTAATGATGCCGCTGCTTACCTTACCCATGTCGATCGGATATTCTAAATGAGTGCAAGCATTACGGTAACAAGTGACATTCATGCCTTGACGATTCAAAATCACTGAGGTTTCGTCAACTTTTACCTTCAACACACCCCATTCGGGAACTTGACTTACTGCTGTTATCTCTACCCACATAAAATATTTTTTCTCCGAAAAAACCTGACCTGGACTTACGCAGAACCTAATTATTTAGGGTGCCGATTGCGCAGCTTACTGCTATCCGTAGCGTGTCAAACCACTTTTTGCCTTAAGTCCTGATTATCTTACTCCAGCTTCCCCCTAGGGATGAATCTGACTCAAAATCACCCGCAACCGATCGTAATCATCCTTCAGCAAAACACTCAAGCTTCTCCCCGCTTCCACCAACCAAGATCGATCGCGCATCCGCAACTGATAAATCTCCCGAATCGCCGCCGCCGTCAGCGCCTCCACCGGCGCATTAGCCACCCCCAGCAGCGTCCTCAAAAAATCCAACTGCACGGTAAAATCAATCACCTCATCCGGTTCGCAGCGGTAAACCGCCTGGTGAATTTGCGGCGGGCGCGGCGGCAAATACTGATAAATTTTACCCCTCGATGGGCCGTGACCGTTCAACCTTTCCGGCGCAGCCTCATACCCAACAATCGCCACTCGAAACTCGGTTTTGAGCATAGCAAAAATCTGCGGTTGTTCTTCCCGCAACTCTTCCAGCGACAAACCCAAAGCGCGAGCTCTGTGCACCGAGTCGATCGGGCTAGTCGTAGCGTAATAAACCACACCGTAAATTTGATTTTTTGACTCTTCATCCTCGGCCTTCACCCAACTCCCAAAAGGCGGCATCACGGGAAAACTTAAGTCTTCCGGTTCCAAACATTGAGCCAAAAACTCCGACGTTGCCGTCTCGATTACCTCAGCAATGCGATCGGGATGGCGCTCTTTTGTAGCAAATTGGGGTAAAGGTAAACGCATAGTTTTAGTGATTAGTCATTAGTTATCAGTCATTAGTCATTAGTCATTAGTCAAGGGTTTTCATTTAGTAGCCTGGTCTTGGGTACTTTACCAATTACAAATTACACATTACCCCTTACCAGTGACTAATGACTGCTGACTATTTCACGCGACCAGCCGTAGCATCGACAAGTTCCAACTGCGACAGCCGGAACGTGATCAGCTTGTCCCAATTGCCGCCTTCAAACAGTACCGCGACCTTTCCATCACTAACTCGCTGAACTTGTCCTTGAAAGGCGTAGTAAATCTCACCCTTATCTTTAACTCGAACTGCCGAACCTGGAAAAATCATAATTCTGTGAATGTTAAGTTGGCTCTTTATAGCTTACCTTTTCTCGTTTCTAGTTCCCAAGCAGAGCCTGAGAACTAGGCAAATCTTGGTTTACAGGAAGACGGGAGGCAAAGCCCAGAAACGAGAGTTTGTTAGGCTAAGGCTGCTACGGAAACTTTACCGGCAATGCGGCCCGCGATCGCCCGCAACTCCCTAGCTGAAGCAGAACCCGGTTGCCCGACCACTATCGGCACCCCCGAATCGCCACCTTCCCGCAACGGAATTTCCAGCGGAATGCGGCCTAACAGCGGCACTCCCAACTCAGCAGCAGTCTTTTCCCCGCCACCGGAACCGAAAATATCGTATTGCTTATCGGGCATATCCGGCGGCACAAAATAGCTCATGTTTTCCACAATTCCCAGCACGGAAACTCCCAACTGCTGGAACATCTTTAACCCCTTGCGAGAGTCCAACAATGCCACAGTCTGCGGGGTCGTCACGATCACCACACCAGCCATCGGCACCGCTTGCGCCATTGTCAACTGCGCGTCTCCAGTACCCGGAGGCATATCGACAATCAAATAGTCTAAATCCCCCCAATTCACCTGATAGAGGAACTGCCGGATGATCCCGTTCAACATCGGGCCGCGCCAAATCACGGGTTGGTCTTTGTCAATTAAAAACGCCATCGACACTAATTTGACCCCGTAGTTGAAGGCAGGTTCGAGGCTTTCCCCGCTTTTCCCGTCCCTAACCATCACTTTCGCGTCCCCCAAACCCAACATTGTCGGGTCGTTGGGCCCATAGATATCCGCATCCAGCAAACCCACCTTGGCGCCGGTTTGCGCCAGCGCTACTGCCACGTTTACCGCCACTGTGCTTTTGCCGACGCCGCCTTTGCCGCTGGAAATTGCGATAATATTTTTCACTCCTTCAATGCCTTGGCGATCGACCACTCCCTTTTGCTGGGGAGTCTCGGCTGTCACCTCCACCGCCACTTTTTCGACTCCTGGCAACTGTTTGACCGCTTTTTGGCAATCTTCGACAATAAATTCTCGCAGCGGGCAAGCAGGCGTTGTCAGCACTAAAGTAAAACTGACGACACCGCCGTCAATTTTTATGTTACGAATCATGTTCAATTCCACCAAACTCTTTTGCAGTTCGGGGTCTTGCACGGGTCGCAGGATTTCTAAGACTGAACTAACATCGAGTGTATTGGGCATTGTGTTCTCCACCATAGCTCTGCAATTGGGTTAGCGAATTTTTGATCGCAGGTTTAAGTATATTTTTATTGCTATTTTTTAATGTAACTTCATAGCGATCATTTGCAGACCTGCGGTGGCATAATTACATGACGACTGGATTTGGGATTCATCGCCCATCTAAGACTCAAATCTGACAACAGAAAATTTTATGACAGTTTCTACAACACTTAAAACAGCCACTTCCCCCTTTTTGCCGCCCGCTGACTCTAGAGCTAGAGTCAGCCAATTTATGAAAAGCCTACAAGACGAAATTTGTCAATCCCTCGAACAGCTCGATGGTCTTGGCAAATTTAAGGAGGACTCTTGGGAAAGGTCCGAAGGTGGCGGCGGACGTTCTCGCGTCATGCGCGAAGGCGACGTGTTTGAACAAGGGGGAGTCAATTTTTCCCAAGTGTGGGGCGAAAGTTTGCCGGCTTTGATTCTGGCAAAGCACCCAGAAGCTGCTGGTCACGATTTCTATGCAACGGGCACTTCGATGGTGCTGCACCCCCGCAATCCCTACTTGCCTACGGTTCACCTGAATTACCGCTATTTTGAGGCCGGCCCGATTTGGTGGTTTGGCGGCGGTGTGGATTTGACTCCTTATTACCCGTTGGCTGAGGATGCAGCTCATTTTCACAAAACTTTGAAAGCAGTTTGCGATCGCCACCATCCCGGATATTATCCGACATTTAAACTTTGGTGCGACGAATATTTCTACCTCCCGCACCGCCAAGAAACCCGCGGCGTGGGCGGCCTGTTTTTTGACTACCAAAGCGCTCAAGGCGCGCTTTACCGCGACCATCATGTCAAAGGCAAAGCCGCTGAGTGCAGCAACAACATCGGCGTGCCTGAACCTAGAACTTGGGAGTCGCTGTTCGCCTTCGTACAGGATTGCGGCCGGGCCTTTTTGCCGGCTTACACCCCTATTATTGAAAAGCACCGATCGAAAGAATACGGCGAGCGCGAGCGTAATTTCCAACTTTACCGCCGCGGCCGTTACGTTGAATTTAACTTGGTGTACGATCGAGGCACGACCTTTGGCTTGCAGACCAACGGACGCACCGAATCGATTTTAATGTCCCTGCCACCTTTGGTACGCTGGGAATACTCTTACGAGCCAGAACCCAACTCTCCCGAAGCCGAACTCTACTCGAAGTTCTTAAAACCGCAAGATTGGGCGAATTGGATGCCTCAGCAGTCACCGACCTGAGTTAAACTACTGGGACAGTAACCACCGCGATAGATAATAAATTTGAGGGAAGGGTCAGTGATTCATATTGATCAAAAAACCCACACGCTTCAAGACGGTACAACAGTTATCGTCTTAGCACCGACAGGACGGTTGGACATCACTACAGCTTGGCAATTCCGCCTCAAGTTGCAAGAGTGTATTTCCAAACTTAGCCGCCATGTTGTAGTGAATCTTGGTCAGGTTAACTTTATCGATAGCTCTGGCCTGACCTCACTTGTAGCAGGTATGCGGGATGCGGATAAAGTTAAGGGAAGTTTCCGCATTTGCAATGTTCATCCCGAAGCCAAACTGGTGTTTGAAGTCACCATGATGGATTCTGTGTTTGAAATCTTTGAAACGGAAGAAGAAGCTCTAGAGGGGGTGCCGCGCGCAAGTTGACCACTCCCGCTTGCATCGCTTTCGGTGTAAGCGCAATTTCAGCTTGAGGCTCACAAAAAGCGCCGGAACCCTTCACAAGAACAGGAAGCAGGTAAATTCTTGCCAGCTTCCTTATGCTTTCTTCCTTTCTTGAGAGGTTGAGAGGTTCACCAAAACACTAAAGTAGAAGAATAGGTCAAGGTAAAGTCTTGCCTTCTATCCTAGATAGCTAAATCTTTCTTCCTTGTTTCTTGTTACTTCTTGCTTCAAACCAATATCTCAGCAGCAAAATCCTGACGCTTGACAAATCTAAAAGGGCCCATTAAAGCTCCCCAGATAGCCTTGCCTGTCGTGGGGCTTATTCCTTTGTCGTAGCTGAGAAATTCCTCGCCTGCGGCTTCAAATCCCAAGTCTACTTGGTAATTTTGCCCCCCGTAGGCAAAGCCGCAGCGAGTGCCCTCCGGCAAAGATCCCCGAAAGCGATAGCTGTTTGAGGCTAAATTTTCCACTGCCACCGACAGGGTGCAGCCCGGGAGGAGTTGGATTTGCTCTTTCGTTAGCTTTCCAAGCAAGTCGGGGTTGCAACCGGCTCCTTTGACGGCTGTAATGTCGTTGAACATATAATACTGAGCTTCAATCAGTCCTGGCGCTATCTGTGAGTGCCTCAGTTGCACGATGCGGGGGCGGTATGGCTTGTCTAATTCCAGAATGTTGGCTTGTTCGGCAAACAGGGCAATGCTGGGTTCGGAAAATAAAGGAACGGGTAGTGGTCTTTGCCACATACGAAGGTGGACGTACCACGCCGGCTCTGCTAGCGCTTGTTCCCGGTTGTCAAATTCGCCCGCCATGTACTGGGCTAAAGCTATCAATTCAGGAGAAATTGTCATGTTTGTTTGATTTTTCACGATCAGGGTTGACAAGAAAAGGTTATTGTGATATTTGAGGCCATATCAAGGCTGGGCAAGTCAGAAGATTAGATTTATGAGCGATCCCAGCTAAGCTATGATTGTAAAGATACTGGGGTTTTTCCCTCCTATTGCGACATATTAATTGTTGCTGCCGATCGCGCGTAAAATATTTTTGATAAAATTTTGTCTCGCAATCCGGCGGCAACGCTTAACGAACTGGCAATTTTTGTCAGCCCGATCGCAGATAGACTCCCCCGACTTTACTCACGCCGCGCTGGCACGCCCGCTACGGCAAAATTATTTATCTATAAGACTCAGGTGAACAATAACCGTACTGTTTCAGATACTAAGCGAAGTTTCTATACGATTCACACTCGACCGATCAACTCAATTTACCGTCGAGTGGTGGAAGAGTTGATGGTAGAAATGCACTTGCTTTCGGCGAATGCCGATTTTCAATACGACCCGATTTATGCTTTGGGTGTAGTGACAGCTTTTGATAGGTTCATGCTTGGGTACGCCCCAGAAGCCGACAGAGTTTCGATTTTTAACGCTTTGTGCAAGTCCCTAGAAGACGATCCAGAGCGCTACAAGCAAGACGCTCAGCGATTGGAAAGTTTGGCAGATAGACTTTCCGGGCAAGAGTTGCTCTCCTGGCTCGATCGCTCGACCAGCTTTGAAGATACAGCGGATTTGCAAGCGTCTTTAGGGGCGATCGCCAGCAACCCTCAATTTAAGTACAGCCGCTTGTTCGCGATCGGTTTGTTCTCACTATTAGAAAAAGCTGACCCTAACTTAGTAAAAGACCAAGAAACGCGAAACGACGCGATCGCCAAAGTCTGTGCGGCATTGCACCTGCCAGAAGACAAAGTTAGCAAAGATTTAGATTTGTACCGCAGCAATTTGGAAAAAATGGCTCAAGCACGAATAGTGCTTCAAGATGTCATCCAAGCGGAACGGAAAAAACGCGAAAAACGAGAGACAAAAGTTACCGTCGGTCCTTCGGCTGAGTCTTCTGACAGCAGCAATTAATCGTTTGAAGGAAGAAGGAAGTTCGGCAACGGATTCGCTCGACGGATGTAACCGATGTCAGGAACTAGGAAGAGGGAGTTTTTTATTTTTTACATAAAATAGAAAACTCTTAAATTTTAATTTTTTGTTCTTGAATTCTGGCTTCTGCCTTCATATGAATCTTGGGGGCTGCGGAAACTAAAAATCCCGCTTTCTTAATTGAGCGGGATCGACTTAACCATAAATAGAGCTTTTGGGGTCGTACTAAGGCTGTGGCTCAAAATTAGTGGCGTTAGCTTGCAGCCAAGTGCTTAGCTGTGAAAGAACTTCGTTTCCCGAAGACTTGCCCAAAGCTGTTGGGTTTGGGGTGTCGGGCCTGTCCAAGTTGCGGGCGATCGCGGCGTTGACTTCTTTGGAAATCAAATCGTGAAGTTGCTCTTTAGCCCTAGCCCTTTGAAAGTGAGCTCCCTCTTCCGTCGTAGCGTACAGAGGTGGCAGCCTATTTAAAGCATAAGCTGCAATATCTCCCACATCCAGACTAAGGTCGCTCGTCGCTTCAATTTCGGCCACCCTAGCGATCGCATCGCTGAGTACCAACTCTTCCATCACGTTGATGAACTGTTTGCGTGGCAGAACTACAACTTCGCCAGTCAACAATGAGCCCATCAGACGATCGAGAGCCATGTACTCTTCGATCGACAATTCCGAAGCCGTATTGCAGATCCGTCCCACCTCAGCTTCCATTGACGGCGTTAAATAGCCATCCTGCAAAGCCTGTTCAACAATTTTTTCAATACTCATATATGCGTCCCCGCTCAACGGCATCATCAATAAAGTTTTGTGAAGACGCGATTGTTAGCGTCTTGAGATTCGAGCTTTGAGAGTTGAGTTGACAAATTTTATACAAATCCTAACTCAATACTGATAACCCATCAGAGTTATCTGCACACCCTAGCCACAAACTTACCCCATAATTGACTGATAAATCCGTCAAAACCTGTAAAAACTCCTACTCAACTCCCTGAAGCCGCCAAGGTACAGGATCGACGGACTGCCCATGCACGTAAAGTCCCCAATGCAAGTGAGGGCCTGTGGAAGCCCCCGTTGACCCCAGAGCACCGATTACTTGACCGGCTTTCACGACATCGCCTTCCTTGACATCAATCCGGCTGAGGTGCATCAAAATACTTGCTACCCCCTGACCGTGGTCGAGACCAACGACATTCCCGTGGATTTTGAAGCCTTGAGATTCGCGTCCCACTAGAGACACCCGACCTGCTGCTGGTGCGACTACAGGGGAACCGTAAGCACCCGCGTAATCCACGCCGCGGTGGTAGTAGTCTTGAGCAAATACCCCATTATAATAGCGTCGCACCCCGTAAATAGTGGTAATTTCGCCGGAGTTGGGGCGCAACAATTTGCCGTCCCAAAATTTTTCGGGTGTCACCAGTGCTTTAAATGCGTCTACGCGATCAAATTCGGCATCTGTACCTTCCTCGTCTTTCCCAGGCGGTAGCCAGATGGATTGGGTGGGAAAATCTCGACCGCGCACTTGCACGCTCAACTTCTGCACTTGTCCATCACCTGCGACTTGAAGAAGGCGGGCACCGGGTTTCTCTACCGGCGTCGTCGGCAGCAGGGCCCGAAAGCGACCGTTGCCGATCGAAAACGCGGGGTAGTTTTTTTGCTGTAGAGAAACGGTTGGAGTTTCCCCGCCGTTACCGTCAACCTGAATCATTACTGACAGCGTATCTCCCAGTTGGGGATTTGTCGGCGTCACAACTACCTGCAAAGCTTGCACCGGCAGGGCAAAACTCAGAAAGCCAGCAACAATTCCCCCGATCGAACTGGCGGTTAGCTTGTTTGCTTTCAACTGCCCCCACCGCAAAATCCGACCTGTAATTATTTCCGTACTTAGCCCACAGTTTTCTCGATTCACAGTCATTACCATCACTAGCTGTCCTTAACCTTTGTCTCGCTGATATATTTTTAATATCTAGACTAACTATACCAATCCGCAATGATTCGAGAGAAACAGCCCTAGGTAAAAAGCTTGGTCAAAGATCTGGAGATGAGAGACTAACTTAAATAAATACTTAACTTGAGGTGATAAGAATAATAAAAATTTCCGTAGCTAGGGAGGAAAGCCCAATTGAGCCCGACGCTCACACTACCGTTTCCACCCTAGCTACTATTGCATAACTTTTAACCATTGCTATTAGTTATAGTTCACAGCGCTACAACATAATTATTTTTTACTCCTCTACTGTTAAATCAATTATTTTTTGGCAATAAGTTTAATTGCCGAGAACCTACTTCTAATTCTCTAGTTATTGTAGCCTGTTTTTGGCAATATAGTATTGATTCCCTATTTTAAAATCTTCCCTCTAAAATGGTATGAGATAAAAATTGAGAATGGCTATAATCAATCACCTAAATTATAGGGATTCAAAGGTAGCGGTGAAACCATTTAAGGTTAAGCATTCTTCCATAAATTCCTCTACATCATTGACATCCTCAAGCTGATATTCCATGATGCGTTGAGCATCGCCTTTCATCTTTTTGGAAGAAAGAGGTGTGGCAGGATATTTGGCAGCGATCGCTTTGAAAGCTTTGGAATGGGTATCCCAGCTTGCAGCAGAACATTTTATGATTAAAAGCCACATAATTAAATTCCTTCTTGTGTTTGGTTGATTAATAGTCTGACACGAGTAACACTTAGGTCGATAATGCCGAAAAATCAAGGGATTCTGTGGTTTGGAAAAAAGCTAAAAGCCGAGCCACTATGTGAGCAACACCACCCTTAACATTAGACTCAACATTCAAAGGCATCACCGGATCGTGGAGTGATAAGCGTAACAGAAACCAGCCGGATTCGCTAGGTGACGTGCAGGAAATTCGCAGACCTTCGTAGTTATTGGGAACTATTTTCCAGTCTGCTTGCGTTGAGACAAATTGTTGCAGTTGTTCAATAACGCGCTCGCCGTGAGACTTGAAATCATCTACACCAAGTTTAATCCGAAATTCTGCACTTTCTTCGGGTTCTTTTAAATTCGCAATTAAATCTGGCAAAGATTGGTTGGCTAGCTTTGACTTAGCCAATTCAATCAATAATTTGCTAACCAAATAAGCGCCATCATCCAGAAAGTAATTTTCTTTCAAAGCTCCATGTCCCGACGTTTCAATTGCCAGCCATGATTCCTGTCCGGCTTCATTGAGGCGAATCGACTCGTCAATCACATTTTTGTAGCCGCGTTTAAAGCGATGGTGAATCCCTTTTAAATCTTGTTCGATGAATTGTGTCAA
Source organism: Microcoleus sp. Pol7_B2 (assembly GCF_036701035.1). NCBI lineage: Bacteria > Bacillati > Cyanobacteriota > Cyanophyceae > Oscillatoriales > Microcoleaceae > Microcoleus > Microcoleus sp. Pol7_B2. The sequence goes on from NZ_JAUBQB010000027.1 coordinate 59,849, forward strand.
GCCATCGGAGGTGATAGAATCAGTAACAATGGTAGAGCCTGGGTGTTCTTGCAATACGACCGCAGAAATCAAGGCAATTAAGCGATTGCGATTGAGTTCCTTGCCCACTTGATCGACGGCCGCACTGCGATCGACATCGGTATCAAAAATAATCCCAAAATCTGCTTGGTGTTCAATTACCGCTTGACAAATTGACTGCATTGCCTCTTTATCTTCGGGATTTGGCACATGATTGGGGAAAGTACCATCGGGTTCTAAAAACTGACTGCCCGTGGTGTCTGCACCTAAAGGTTTTAAGACTTTATCAACATAAAAACCGCCAGCACCGTTGCCTGCATCCACAACAATTTTTAGTCCTGTTAGTGGTTCCTCAAAATTATCGGGATGATTGACTGATTCCCTAATCTTGGTGACAAATTGGTTAGCATAAACTGAGATAAAATTATGCTTTGTAATCTTACCGGGCGATGAGGCTGGCTGAAAGTAATTGCTTTGGGCTAGTGTTAAGATATCTGTAATATCCTGCTTTTGTAACCCTCCTTTGGGAGTGAAAAACTTTAAACCATTTCGATTAAATGGCAAATGGCTAGCAGTGAGCATAATCGCGCCGTCGCAATCAAAACCAGGGGTAATGGTACTCATAAACATGGCGGGGGTTGAGGCCATGTCAAAGTCGTACACTGTTGCACCAACTGAGGCGATTCCCTCGATCACTGCTTGCATTAAGGTTGGCCCTGATAGGCGACTGTCACGCCCGATCGCGATAGTTAATTCTGCCGCTGGTTTATTGACTTTTTGCACTAGCCAACTGACAAAGGATTTACCTAAGATTGTCGCAATTTCGGGCGTTAGGTTGACTTTTTCATTGGGAACGCCTTCGAGGGCGATACCGCGAATGTCTGATCCATTTTGAAGTTTTGTCCAGTTGAAGATTTGCATAATAATTGATGGTAAGTAAAAATATCGGAGTCGGCGGTTGAAACCGATCATACAAAGTTTTGTCTGTGGCTAGACGGTTCGACTCAGCTTCGCCGCACGTCTTTCGCGGACTCAGAAATAAACCGGGGAGAAATTGGGGATTTGGTATTATTAGTCATTAGGGTGACAGAGTTTTTCAATTCAATCAGCTAATCGGCATTTAAGTTGTATTTAAAGAAACAATCCCAGTCTTGTGGGTGGGATTTGAGCACTGCCCAAAATATCCAATTGAAATGTTGAACCGCTTACGGGGAATTTTGGCCCCATCACCGCTAAGATTAAGCTCTAATTCCTTAGTCGCGTTCAACGCTGTAAATTGCCTGCAAGCGGAACTCACCATGAGCGGGAACTTCCACAATATCTGTAGCTGCATTGGTCGTTTCTACGCAGAGTAAACGCTGATAATCTGCATCATCAAGGTCGGCCATATTTGCAGAAATTGTCACCCAGGGATTCCACACTACGACGGATTTACTACCAGAGGATTTAATGCGAATCCGACGATTGAGGGCCCTATCGTCAATGACTAATTCCTTGGTGACATCGAGATAAATACGATCGACTTCACCTGTTACTACCACTGCACCCACTTGAGTTTTTTCGACACCACCATCCGCTTTATCAAGATACTGGCTATTTTCTAAACCTAAAACCTGCACATGGCTGATATCCCCGACTTGGAAATAGGTGTGGAAAGCTTGGGTGAGGGGAAATGCTTTGTCGCCTAGATTGCGGGTGATTAATTCTACCGTGAGGCTGGTGCCGATCGTAATCACGATCGCCAGTTCAAAGGCTTGGGGCCAAATTGCTCTAGTTTCATCGGTATCCTTGAGTCCTAGAGTGACTTTGGTTGCGCCGTCTGGGGTTGTGGCGGTTTCTAGCACATTCCAGAGGCGATTCCGCACAAACCCATGACTCGGACGCCCCAAGGCTTCGGGATCTGGACCAAACCAGGGCCAACAGATGGGTATACCGCCTTTGATGGCTTTCCCTTCGGCATAGTAGGCTTTTTCGCTGACGAACATCAAGTCTGTGGCTTCGGTGGCTGGTTGAAAGGAGAGCACTTGACCGGAATACACAGAAATTAAGGCTTTGGCTTGACCGTTGTCGATGTGAATCATCGGGAAACCACCGTTTCCGGTGGCGAAGGTGAGGTTCCCGGCAATGCCGTAGTCTGTGTTTAATTGGTCAATACTCATGCTTTTGGCTTGGTGAATTGCTTTACAATTATCCGATATTATGGTTGCTAGATTGATTAGATTGTTGAGTTTGACCTGCGAGGGTGCGATCGACACAAGGATGCAGTCAGAGAAACGGATGGCGAGTCCCAACACATCGCCAGGGGATGTGCGATCGAACGCGCACTTGTACGCTCAAATTTTGCACCTTTCCGTCTCCCGCCACTTGGATTTGGCGGGTACCGGGGCGATTGAGCGGCGTCGTCGGCAGCAGGGCCCGAAAGCGATTGGTGCCCATAGGAAAAGCTGGGTAGTTTTTTTGCTGTACGGAAACCGTTGGAGATCCGCTGCTGCTGTTTACCTGAATCATTACTGACAGCGTATCTCCTAGTTCGGGGTTTGCCGGCGTCCCCTTCACCTGCAAAGCTTGTACCGGGGATACCAAACTGAGAATGCTCGCGATCGTTCCCCCGCTCAAAATCGCCTTCTTCATGTTTGCTTTCAATAGCCTGCATCCAAAAATAGCGCCCGCAACTATTTTCGCACTTTGTCCGCAGTTGGCTCGATTCGCAGTCGCTGTGATGACGGATATCCTTAATCTTTGTCTGGCTAATGTTACCCAAAAATTCTAATTTTAGTACCCTCTCACCGCAAAGGATAACGCACTATTACGACTTGCGCCAAGTCAGCAAATATATCGGGATTTAGCGGAGCGCAAGGCGCTATTTGCCGACTTTGTAGCAAAGCTGCATCACAGGATGTTTCACGGTTTCGAGCGCGGTATAATTTTGTTATTCTGAGTGGAGGGCGATCGCAGCGAATCATCTGGGATTGTGGGAAAATACTGAGATGTTTCACTTCCGTGCGCTGCATTTAACAGGACACAGAAACACTTATGTCAAATATATTATAAATTTTCAATATTTGACATAATTATTATTTAAATGCCACTGTTGTAGATATTACAGAGGTTAAAATGCCATGCCAAGCGATCGCGATCGACCCAGAGAATACGATGCAGTCAAGGGGGGGCAAAATTCAATTCCTGTAGGTGCGGCGGTACAGGGAGGAATTGCCGGCGTTAAAAGCCGATTGGCCTTGCCCTCTGTCGAAGCTAGAATCGCCGCACTCTCCGAAGCGCTGAATTATGGAGATGCAGGATTAGATTTGATACTGGGAGCATTGCAGGATGAGTCAGTACAGGTTAAATTAGCTGTCTATTCACTACTGAAAGATAGAAATGAGGAGAAGATAAAACAACATTTACAAAACTATTTTTTTGATTTTGATGTCATCACTGTTAATTCTAATGGACGAGAAAGCAGGCGCAGCAAGTCGTTTGCTTTCTACTTCCCCGAAGACCTAGGAAATGGAATTGTGTTGGAAATGGTTTACATTCCCGGTGGCACATTGATGGTAGAGTCGCCAGTAACAGAAGTTGATAGATATAGAGATTATGGGGAAGGTGAGAAGCCTCAAGTCACAATACCCGCTTTTTATGCAAGCAAATACCCCATCACCCAAGCAGAGTGGGAAGCAGTTATGGGAAATGAAACCAACCAATCGAGTTTCACAGGCGAAAAACGTCCTGTTGGAAATGTATCGTGGCGGGAGGCATTTAGATTCTGTAAAAAACTCTCGCAAAAAACCAGTAAAAAATATCGTCTTCTGAGTAAAGCAGAATGGGAATATGCTTGTCGTGCCCATGCAACAGCAGCCCCATTTGAGGGTGATTATTTGTCAATAATCCAACAAGTTAACCGTGACGGCAATCATCTCGACTTTGATGCACCGCAGGGTTTTCATCGCCAAATAAAGAATGTGGGGAGTTTTGGGCCCAATGCTTTTGGACTTTACGATATGCACGGCAAGGTTGCGGAATGGTGTGGCAATAGTGGCTTGGATAATACCGATAAAGGCCCCGAATCGACAGGCGGTATTATCTCACTCTCAACAAGGATGTTGCTTGAGTCTATCAGTCATACACCCCAGTGGTACCGCATGATGTACCTGTGTCACAGCCCGTATCAAGAAGGCATCGGCTCTTCTTTGATAGAGGGTGTTCGCGTAGCAATGTCGTCGTATTCTTCCCCCTCCTAGTTTGTCCAGCAAGGGTTCTTCTTTTCTCTTTAGCCCTTTTTGTTTTTTTCTCCATTATTTGTAGGGTGCGTCGCTTTCTACAATCTGCAAATGCGATCGGCATCTCACAGCGACGCACCATCGAAAATATGTTGCGATCGAACTGATTCGGATCTGCGGTGCGTCGCTGAAAAATTTCTCGATTTTTTTTTACGGAGATTAAAGATACAGGACTTACGCAGGGGAAATCAGAAACCGGGTTTTTTTACGAAAATACTCAATTGTGACCCGCAGATTCGCTAAAAAACCCGGTTTATAGACCTGGGGTGCGTAAGTTCTATGCTTCCAGCATTCTCGATTTTTCACCTAGATTAAATATAGCGACGCACCCTACCAACTCCGAAATCACCCTGCAATTAGCTTGCTTGTACCTTCGGAAGACCCATTTTTTCAACTATATTTTTCCGCAGGTAAACTGTCAGCGGTTTTTCAACTAAAGAGTAAAAGATGCAGCCAGCGATTACAGTTATCAGTGCTACCAACGCAGGTGCAAAAAAGCTATCGAAATATTTTCCTAGATTTGCCTTTTGCAGCAATTTGGTAGTTGCTGAAATCAGCGGGCCGTGAGTTAAAAATATCGAGTACGAGGCATCTCCTAAGTACGTGAAAATCTGAGGTATTTTCGGAGAATCTTTGAGGTCGATCGAGGTGGCAGCAATGATTAATAGAGCGGCTAGCACTGCAAAAGTAGTGACGCGCTCAAACTTTATGTTTCCCCATGCGACGAGCATTCCTAAAATAACATATCCTAAATTTGCTATTCCAAACAATATCCACCTGTACTTACCAATCTTATTGTTACATTTAATCACTATATAGGCAGCCAAGCAGCCCAGAACAAATTCTAGATTCATATTGCCAAATACTTGATTTAGCAAGAAAAAAGATTTGGGGAAGCTTATAAGTTTACAAAAGTTTAAAATCGTTACCAATAGCCAAGCCGAAAGTATAGGCACCGAATATTTAGGTTTCAACCAGATAGCTATACTGAACAGGAAGTAAAAATATAATTCGTAAATTAAAGTCCAACCTACATCCAGAATGGGCTTGTCCTTTTGAGGAATCAAGAGCAGCGACAAAATTACCTGTCCCAAACTTAAATCTTTATTGTTAGCAAAACCAGGAATTACTAGAAAGAAACACAAAACTGTTAGAGTAATTATCCAGTAAATAGGGTAAATTCGCACGCCACGTTTGACTAAAAACGATTTTAACTGATCCTTTTTACCGATCGCCGATCGGTGAACATACACCATGATGAAACCGCTCAATACAAAAAAGTAATCAACACCGCTCCACCCAGCCTGAAATAAATTAAAAAAAGTAACTTGATTTAATCTCTCAGCACTCATATCGTTGAGGTGAAACATTACCACTAAAACAGCCGCAATCCCTCGATAAACTTGCAAGAGGTTAAGCTTTTTGTGAGGAGTTGAACTCTGTGCCATGAGAAAATACCTGGGTCAAGGGTGGCCGTTGTGCTTGTTCCTCAACTATAGTCAACGCCCTAAACATAGTCAACACATTAGACACTATAATATAACTTTATACTTTTTTCATAAACTTGTGCAAGAAGACTTCCGACTGATCGTTGACTTAGTTCTAGTTCTCGCTGCTGCCGCAGCAGGAGGACTCTTTGCATCGCTATTGCGACAGCCGGTAATTCTCGGGTATCTCCTGGGAGGGATCGTAGTTGGGCCGGCAGGTTTGGGGCTGATTAAAGAATTAATTCAGGTAGACACCCTGGCTGAATTCGGGGTTGCCTTTCTGTTGTTTGCCTTGGGAGTGGAATTTTCCTTCGCCGAACTCCAGAAAGTTAAAACCATTAGTTTGGGCGGGGGGGGCTTGCAAATTGTGCTGACGATCGCCATTACTACTGGAATTTCCTTGGCTGTAGGCTGGGTAGAATCGCCTGCTCAAGGGGTGTTTTTAGGAGCGATTCTGTCGCTTTCCTCGACTGCCGTTGTACTCAAGTGCTTGATGGAGCGCAATGAATCCGGTACTTCCCACGGTCAAGTCATGCTGGGAATATTAGTAGTTCAAGATTTGGCTTTGGGGCTAATGCTAGCCGTTTTGCCGGCACTCAATCAGCCAGCAGAAGAGATCGGCATGACGGTAGCGTGGGCCCTGCTGCGGATCGGGTTATTTGCTATCGGTGCTGTAGGCGCGGGCATTTGGCTCGTACCGCAGTTGCTGCGCTACCTGGCGAAAACAGAAAGTCGGGAACTGTTTTTGCTGGGAGTTGTGGTTTTGGCTTTAGGGATTGCGCTGCTGACAGAATATTTGGGTTTTTCGATCGAGATGGGCGCATTTGTGGCGGGTTTAATGATTTCGGAGGTGGAATATGCCGACCAAACTCTAACTTATGTCGAGCCTTTGCGAGATATTTTTGCATCCTTATTTTTTGTCACCATCGGAATGTTAATCGACCCGGTGTTTCTCTGGACCCATCTAGAATTAATTCTGGGACTGGTATTTCTAGTATTTATCGGCAAATTCTTGATCATCGCGCCGATCGTCCGACTATTTGGCTATCCCCTAAAAACAGCATTAATCACAGGTTTGGGCTTAGCTCAAATAGGAGAATTCTCCTTTGTACTCGCTAGTTCCGGTCAAGTTATGGGGCTGGTTTCGCGGGACGTTTACTTGTTAATTTTAGGCACGACAGCAGTCACCCTCGTGCTGACTCCGTTTGTGTTGAGAAGCGTGCCTCAGTTATTGAAATGGGCGGAAAATTTCGGGCCTTTACAGCGCTATTTTGACGAAACATCTCAACCTGTGGCAATAGCTGAAAGTTTGCCGGAACAAAATTATGTTGTGGTTTGCGGCTACGGGCGAGTCGGTAGAATTTTAGTCAAAATGCTGCAAAGCCGCAACTGTTCAGTTGTGGTTATCGACGAGTCAGAAAGTAGAATTCAAGATTGCAGAATGCAAGGAATTCCTTACATTTACGGGAATGCTGCCAGCTTGCACGTATTGGAAGCCGCCCGGGTGGAACGGGCAAAAGCAATGGCGATCGCCCTTCCCGATCCGATGAGCACTCGCTTGTGTCTGAAGCGGGCTTTAGAATTAGTCCCGGATTTGGATATTGTGGTGCGGGCCAACCAAGATAAAGACATCGAACTGCTTTACCAACTGGGGGCCTGGGAAGTCGTGCAGCCGGAGTTTGAGGCGAGTTTAGAACTGTCTGCCCACTTGTTGGCTAGTATTGGGATCTCGGCAATGGCGATCGGGCGGGAAGTGCAGCAAATTCGCAGCAGCCGCTATCTGGAGTTGCGGCCACCGCGCGAACCGTTGGCGATTTCGCGGGATTTGAAAGTGGCGGTTCGAGATATGAACAGCGAGTGGTACAGCTTGCCGTCGGGTTCTCCCATCGCCAGCATGACTCTGGAAGAAACTAACTTGCGCCAGTTGACAGGCGTCAGCGTGATGGCGATCGTCCGCGAGAATGGCGAGGAAATTGATTATCCTAACGGCAAGACAGCTTTGCACTCGGGCGATCGACTTTTTGTAGTGGGAGAACCGGAAGAACTCATCAGTTTTGAGTTGCTGGCAAAGGGGGAAGTTGCAGTGCCGCAGGGCGACAGTTCTTGCCAGTGGCTGAGGTTGCCAGCAAACAGCCCTTGGGCGGGCAAAAAACTGTCAGAGGTAGATTTGCTGATCCAGTACGGGGTGCAGGTGCGGGCGATCCGCCGGGAAGGGAAATTTACTCGCTGGCCCGACGGAACTACGAATTTGCAAGAAGGCGATCGTTTGCTGCTGTGCGGTGGCTTCTACGAGCTCGGCTTGATGCAGCGGACGGCCTCACCACCGGTGCCGCAACCTGCTTTAAAGGTGCCTTTGGTCAAGGCCCAAGTCATCGAAAAGCTGTTTAGCGATTAGTCAGCGGGCAGTGGGCAGTTGGCAGTGGGCAGAAAAAGAAACTATTCTCAATGCCCCATGCCCCATGCCCCATGCCCCATGCCCCATTCACCATTCCCCACTCTCAGCCGTTGGGTTTGAGATAAGCAATTGCTGGCCGCGAGATCAGAATTTGTGTTTCTGAGGGATCGAGGAGGCAAATGCAGCTATTATCCTGCCAAAAAATTCTGCCAGCTACTAAGTCGCCGGTCAGGAGTTTGATCTCCACCTGTTGTTTGTCTTTGATGTAGCTTTGTATTAAGCGAACGCTGGGCAATCCGGTTTCAAATTCAGACATAGTTCAGAAAAATATAGTCAAATATTACCTTAAACCATATTCTTCTGTTTATACCGTTTAACCCGTACTGGCAGAATTACAAGCGCCTCTACTCGATTAGGGATAAACCAGTTGGCGGCTAGTTTTCGACAGATATTCATTGAGCCATTGACATCAGCATTAATTAGATATCCCTGTGGAGTTATAAATATTATATTTGTTTATATTTCACTAGAAAGGACTAGAAATTGCATAAAGTTTTATAATACTGGGAAATGGGTAATTTGGTCATCAAATTATCTAATCAGTTTTAACCAAAAGAGGTTTGTTTTTATGCCGATCGAGTTTGCGAAGTATCACGGACTGGGAAATGATTTTATTCTGATTGACAACCGCCACTCGTCAGAACCGGTGATCACGCCAGAACAAGCTGTGGATTTGTGCGATCGACATTTCGGGATTGGCGCAGACGGCGTGATCTTTGCTCTTCCGGCTCAAAACGACACTGACTATACGATGCGGATTTTTAACTCCGACGGTTCGGAACCGGAAATGTGCGGCAACGGGATTCGCTGTTTGGCTAAGTTTATCGCCGATTTGGAAGGGTCAGAGGCGAAAACTCAGTACCGCATCCACACTCTGGCTGGTGTGATTACCCCGGAATTGCGATCGGACGGTCAGGTGAAGGTGGATATGGGGGTTCCCCGGCTGCTGGCGGCGGAAATTCCGACAACTTTGGCTGCACCGGATGCCAAAGTTATAGATGTGCCGATCGAAGTTGCTGATAAATCTTGGTCTGTTACCTGTGTCAGCATGGGTAATCCTCACTGCATTACGTTTGTAGAGGATGTTTCGGCTGTTGCTTTAGAAACTGTCGGGCCTCAATTCGAGCACGACAAAGCATTCCCGCAGCGTACCAATACTGAATTTATTCAAGTGATACGTTCAGACTATGTAAAAATGCGGGTGTGGGAAAGAGGCGCGGGTGTTACTCTAGCTTGTGGGACTGGTGCTTGTGCTGCTGTGGTAGCTGGGGTGTTGGTAGGGAAGTGCGATCGGGTAACTGCGGTTGAACTCCCAGGCGGCGTTTTGGAAATCGAATGGGCAGAAGTTTCTGGGCGGATTTACATGACCGGGCCGGCACAGCGAGTATTTACTGGTTGTATGAGTGATTAGTCATTAGTCATCAGTCATCAGTCATCAGTCATCAGTCATCAGTTATTAGTTATTAGTCACTGGTCAGAAGGTTTTTTTTGTTAAATGAACAAACAATAAAAACTATTGAATTCAAAATTTTTATTGAATTCTGACCAATGCCTTCTGCCTTCACAACTTATTGGCGGCGGACTGAAGACTGAAGACTAATAACTAAGCCTGAAATCTAAAATCTAAAATCTAAAATCTAAAATCTAAAATTAAGTAGGTGGGCTTGCATGGCTGGAGGTATTTATCTGATTCAGGACGACGACAGGCTGGTAGAAATGATGGAACAGCCCTACGACTCGGAAGACCAGTTACAAGATTTGCTAGTAACTTATCCTAATTTGATCGCGGGAGACCAAATCGATCGGGCGACGGCGCGGAGGTGGCTGTTAATTTCGCGGGAAGCTGCACCCAGCGATGAGGAAACAGCGGTGCAGTGGTCGCTGGATCATTTGTTTCTCGACCAAAATGCAGTTCCTACTTTGGTGGATGTCCGGCGAACTCCTAATGCCGGACTCCGCCAAAAAGTTTTGGGTCAGTCGATCGACTATGCTGCTAATGCGTTGGTTTACTGGCCGGTCGATTCAATTATTGCTCTGTTTGAAGCTAATTGTCGCGATCGGGGTCGCGATCCTGAACATATTTTTGAAGAGTTTCTCGGTGCAAATGCTAACGAAGACCTATTTTGGCAGAAGGTTAAAACTAATTTGCAAGCGGGTAAAGTTCGCTTAGTGTTTGTAGCTGACGAGATTTCCGCTGAAATGCGCCGAGTTGTGGAATTTCTCAACGAACAAATGGACCCGGTTGAAGTTTTGGCCCTGGAAATTAAGCAGTATGTAAGTGAAGATGGTTTGAAAACGCTGGTTCCCAGAGTGATCGGTCAGACGGCCGAAGCACAGCAGAAAAAATCCAGCGCAACGCGCGAAAGAAGGCGCTGGGATGAATCTTCATTTTTTGCGGAAATCAAAGCTAGACGAGGCGCGGACGAGGCGCAAATGGCAAAAGCAATTTACTTGTGGGCAAAAAGTCAAGAACCCGAAGTTCAAATCCACTGGGGAACGGGCGATGCCTACGGCGGTTTCGCGGCTCAATTGCCTCACAGAGGAAGAAAACCCTATCAGTTATTCACTGTAGATATTGCTGGCAGAATGGAGATTTCTGCTGATAATTATGGTTCCCAGCCGCCTTTTAATGCGGAACAAAATTGGCTGGAATTGAGAAGTAAACTGAGTTCGATCGGTCTATCGCTGCCTATAGAACCGGGTGAGAGAAGGTCGCCGAGTCTGGCTTTGTTTACTTTGCAAGACGAATCTGCCCTCCAGCAAGTTATGCAAACTTTTGATTGGGTGATTGAGAAAATTAAAACGTTATAGTTAGTTGTCATTTGTAGGGTGAGATTCGGCGCAGCTTACCCCTATTTGTAAGGTGCGCCGAATCTCACCGGAGAACGATCGGGAAGCCCCTGGTTTTAGCACTTTACCCTTATTAGCTGATTTCATTTGTCCTCAATCTTGATTAAATAGTTATTAGTTGTTAGCTGTTAACTACTAACTAATGACCAATGACTAATGACTAATAATCATGACTATTGATAGCGAATGTTTGCTTGTTTCAATCGCCGCAATGCTTCTCCCAGTCGATCGCAATCTGCAATTAAACTAATTCTCACATATCCTTCGCCGCCCGGCCCAAAAGCATTACCAGGAGTTACCACAACACCGGTTTGCTGCAAAACATTTAGGGCAAAATCAGTCGAACTCATGCCCGGAGTGCAGGGAACCCAAAGATACATGGCAGCCAGAGGTTTAGGAATATTCCACCCTAATTCTGCCAATCCTTCCACCATGAAATCGCGGCGAGTCCTGTAACGATTCTGCACTTCGTGCAAGTAACTATCGGGCAATTGCAGTGCTGTTTCTGCTGCTGTTTGCAAGGCGGAAAATATACCGTAATCTAGGTTAGTTTTTAATGTCCGCAAACCTTGGATAATTTTGCTATTTCCTACTACAAAACCGACGCGCCAGCCGGCCATATTGTAGGTTTTGGACATCGTGTGAAATTCGACGCCGATTTCTTTACCGCCGGGAATTTCTAATAAACTTGTCGGTTGATAGCCGTCAAAGGCTAATTCCGCATAACACAAGTCGTGAACCAGCAAGATTTGATGCTTGTGTGCGAAAGCCACAATATCTTTGTAAAATTCGCGGGGTGCAGTTGCTCCAGTCGGATTACTGGGATAATTGAAATAGAGTATTTTGGCTTGTTCGGCTACGCTGTCGGGAATGTCGGCTAAGTCAATTACCCAGTCATTTTCGGGTTTGAGGATGATGTTGTGAACTTTTGCACCCGCGATGATTGGGCCGCGAAATAATACGGGATAAGCAGGACTTGGTACTAATATTACGTCCCCTGGATTGATATAGGCGATCGCAAAATGTGCTAAACCTTCTTTAGAACCCAACAAAGGCAATGCTTCGCTTTCTGGATCGAGTTCAACATTGTAGCGACGGCTGTACCATTTAGTAATAGTACGGCGAAAACTGGCAGTTCCTTCAAAGGGGGGATAGCCGTGATTGGCAGTATTTTGGATGGCTGCGACAGCGGCTTCTACTACTGGTTGAGGAGTGGCACCGTCGGGGTTTCCCATTCCTAAGTCTATTAAATCGAGTCCTTGTTCGCGGGCGCGGGCTTTGAGTTCGTCGAGACGGGCAAATACGTAGGGCGGTAGTTTTTGCAACCTGTCAGCAGGGCTAATCCAATCCAAGGTCATTTATTTTTTGTCAGTTGTCAGTTTTCCTGGTTTGTAGTAAGGACTTTCGTCCTTGCTAGCACAGCCTTTTCAGGACTTTAGTCCTTACTACAAACTGTTTTAATTCTTAATCTTTAATTCTCCCACAGGTGCGGTAGTAGAAACCATCGCTGCCATTAATTGTTGGGGAACAACTTTAAAAGGCAGTCGGTGAATGTCGGAATTGGGATTGCAGGCGATATCGGCCGCGCGCTGCAATTCTGCTATGGTAATGTCTCCGAGTCCGAGGTTGTCTAACGTTTGGGGTAATCCAATTTCGGCGTAGAATTTTAGCAGTTGCTGTCTGGCGCTAGCGGCGAGTTGATTGTTTTGCAGCATTTCTTCTAGTCGCAGTTGTACTAAAATGCCGTAGGCGACTTTTTCGCCGTGCAATGTGCCGTGACTTGCTAATAGATGAGTTAGGCCGTTGTGGACGGCGTGGGCGGCGACGGTGCGACATTGGGCGCCGCCAATTCCCCCGATTACTCCTGCTAGCAATACGGCTGCATCTGTGACTTCTTGCCACGTTTCGCTACCGGGTTCTTTGAGGGCGGTGGCTGATTTTTGGAATAATATATCGCGCAGTATTCTAGCTTGTTGAACGGCTGAAATAATCAGGGTTTGTTCGGAGTGTCCGCTGCTGACTGATGCTTCGTACCATTTGGCGATCGCATCTCCAATTCCTGCTACTAATGTCCGCTGCGGTGCGGTTTGAATTAAGCCGTAGTCGAGTATTAATAAGTCGGGACATCTGGCTAATGTGACATCGTATTGGAATGCACCTTGTTCTGAATAAATGTTAGAAAGGGCTGTCCAAGCGGCACAGGTGGCGGCTGATGTGGGAATTGTGACGATCGGGATTTTGCACTGATGGGCGACGAGTTTGGCTGCGTCTAAGGCTTTGCCGCCGCCGACACCGATGATGAAATCGGCTTGATGGGTTTGGGCTGCTGCGCGGAGGGTTTCGAGGCTGGTTTCGCTGCAATCTTTGCCGTAGGCTGTTTCAGCGGATTTTAACTGCTGCTGTTCGAGGATTGGTTGCAGGTAGGGTTGGGCGGCGGCGAGGGAGTTACTGCCGCCGACGATTAGCGGCCGCTTTCCGAAACGGGCGATCGCATCTCCGGCTTGTGCGATGGCCGATCGACCTCGCAATACACAGGCGGGAGCAATTGTCAAGGAATAAATTGCAGTTGGGGTGGCGGTCTTAGTGCTTTGGGTTTGAGTCATCGAACCACTGGATAAGTGACGAGAAGGTTGACGCTTTGCAGGATTGCTGGATTTTATAGGATAACTCTAACCCATGTTGGGCGATCGGGTAAGTTTTGTAAAGTTTTTATTAAGTATTGTGCGGGGTTGGGGGATGGGAGGGCCCTGTTGAGGGGAGTTGGGGAGTTGAGGGCGATCGACATTCCTGGTTTTATGGAGGATAATCAACACAGATAATTAAGCTTATTACTAATTTTTGCACAACCGTTTCAGAAACTTTTCCGATACATCTGACAAATCGCTCAGTAGTTACACTCCGCACTTGGAAAACCTTCCCTGCTGAGTCTGCGTTTCAACAGTTTTCTTTTGTTAGCTGAATCAGAATGATGAAAGGGCGACTTTAAAATTTAGGTGGCAATGTAGCCACAGGAATTATAATGCGAATGGGGATAGAACTAAACATCTCCGAACTACTCACAACCGCAGGACGTGTTTTCTAAATTTCTTGTTCTCGGGTGAGATAGAGTTGTACTAGCCAAATCTATGCTCCTTTGGGGTTAGCAGTCATATTGTCAGAGGTCTATGATGCAACGCCGAATAAACATTTTTTTGGGAGCATCCCAAATGTGCAAAAACATTCCTACTACTCTCTGAAAGACTCATTCTGCCGTTAATTTTTGGGGCAAGTTGCAAAATTGGGATGCTCCCTCCTAACAACAACTTAAATTCGTTCCGGTGCAGCGGCGTTGTTAGACGGTGGGATGCTATGAAATTAAATTCTTGAAGTTGAAGAATCTAAAGGTTTTGCTATATATCGAGTACGCTCATAAATCTTTTGATATTTTTTAAAGATTTCTCTATCCGAAACAACTTCAATCTGCTTGAGTTTACGATTCTCGTCAAGGCGGAATATAGCTAAACGCATATCATCAATAAGTATGAACCCTAAATTCAGAGGTTTTTCACAAATCTGAGGAAGTGATTCATACAGTTGCTTAACCTCAACATATGAAACATTTATTCCATACCTGCGATGATATTCAATGACCTCACTTAATTTTTGCAATTCACTCAATTCATCAATTACAAATATCCAATTTACATCAGCATGGTCAGTATCAATTTTGCTTTTGAGTGGAGACAGCAATTTTCTAGCATATTCTTGTGTCCATTCTTCTGGGTTAATATAGCTAAAAGCATAGAACTTATTATCTAAGTCATACATCAATTTTTTCCAAATACTGTATAGCTGCTCAGGAGGAAATGTCAGTGAGCCATAATGCACTATATTAATTAATTTGCAAGCGGATTCAATTTCATTTGAAAGACGATCGACTTTTTCATTCAATCTCAATATTTCTTCAGTTAATCTAAGTTGACGAATATCTTTTTTACTGCTTATAACAAGCCATATAACAGTTATTGAAGCCGTCAAAGAGATAAATACAGCAAATTCCATGTAAATGTGGTACACTACATTCAGTACATCAGCAGAAAAAATGAAAGCTTATTCGCTCG
>NZ_JAUBQB010000028.1:0-73225 GCF_036701035.1 Microcoleus sp. Pol7_B2
TGAATATGCTTTCATTGGTGTATTTTTTTTAATCTATTCTTATTGTACCTCATAACACCCGGAAGTGCTGTAGTTGACGGTTGACTGTTGACGGTTGACTGTTAACTGTTGACTGACAACTGACAACTGACTAATTTTTTTGCCATTCTTGCTGTTTCTTGCGAGCAGATTGCAGCCATTTTTGGGATTCGGGATAAACAGTGGTTCCGGGTTTGACGGATTCTAATTGATTGATAATTTCTTGCAACTGGCTGAGGGAGTAACCGGGATTTTGAGAATTCACATCTTTTTGCAAGTTTGCCAACAAGCTTTTAGCTTCTTGCAAAGCGGTTGCAGAATCTTTTTCTGCTTCCAGTCTAATCTGGGTAATTCCTAAATTTTTTTGATATTCAGCGAGTTTAGTTTGAGCGTCGAGATAGCCAGGATTATCCACAGAAATTAATTTTAGTCGGTTAATTCCTTCTTGCCACAATCCTGCTATTTGCTCCCACTGTGCGGCGGGATGGGGAGGTTTTTGGGAGGCGACGGCGGCGGAGAGAGCAAATTCTTTGGCAGCTTCAATTAAGTTGTCGGCCTGCACAGAACCGGTGGCGACGCCGCCCATTGCTTGAAAGTCTCTTTCTGCTGCTTTGAGTGTTTTTTTAGCCGTTTCTCCCGCGAGGGTTTCGGCGGGAATTTGATTGAGTTGGTCGATCGCACTTTGCCAATTTACCGTCGCTTTTTGTCTATCTGTGGCAGTTTTGGCTTGCTGGTACTCCTGTTTCGCGGCTTTTAGCGTTTGTTCGACTTGATTTAACTGAGTAAAAGCATTTTTTTGCTGAAAAATCTGAGCCTCCATCCGCCCGACATTTTTGCGGGCGGCTTCAAATTCATCGAGTGTAAACCGCCAACTGCAGCCAAAAAAATTGCAGTAAGTTTGGGGATAGTAGCCGAGGAACCACACCGGCAAGGCGTCGAGGTGTTTTTGCGCTTGTTTTGCTTTTATTTCGCCCAAGTCAAAATCAGCGACAGCCGTAGCTTTATTCACCAGTTGATCGGATTGTTCCACAAGGGCGATCGCCTGCCGGTAATTGTGATCCATACTGATAAAACTCGGCAGCAACAATATCGGCATTGTTTTCGCCACGGGCCAGCGAATCATCGGAAAAGGTAGATTTAGCAGCCAAATTATCCCCGCAGCACTTCCCAACAAACTCCCAGCAAAAATAATTTGATCGAACAATCCGGGCGGGCGGTTGGCTTTGACGGCAGCTTTGAGAGCTTGTTCGCTGAAGTTGGGAAATTCGTCTTTGAAGGTATCGCGGATTTCTTCTTTTGAGGCGAAAGTGCCGTTTTGCAAGCGTAACTTCTCCAACCGCTTGATTACCATCCGTCGGTAGACATCACCGGTTAGATTATCAGCCGCCGCGCACTTGTGAACTTCGGCCCGCAAAATTTCAAAAGCTCGATCGGTAAGACGCGCCATAAAACTCACCTATTCCCTTTTAATTATTTTACCGGTTCCCCGTCACAATAATTGTTAAAATATATAAACTTTCTATTAAATAATGCGAATTAAGTTCATGCCCACTGCTTTAATCACCGGTGCTTCTGGCGGAATTGGTGCAGCCTTTGCCGCCGAATTAGCGAAACGCCAGCACAATCTAATCTTGGTAGCTCGTTCCGAAGACAAATTGCAACAGCTAGCTGCTACACTGCAACAGGAATTCAAGATTTTAGTCGAAATTATCGTTCAAGATTTGACCGCACCCGGAGCCACAACTGCTGTATTTGACGCGGTTGTTAAAAAAGGTTGGACGGTTGATTTGTTGGTGAATAATGCGGGTTTTGGGGATTACGGTGTTTTTGCCGATCGCCCGCTTGCGAAACAACTAACAATGGTGCAACTAAATATTGTAGCATTAGTTGAACTTTCCCACTTATTTTTGCAGGGAATGCGGCAGCGAAAAGCAGGAAGTATCATCAATGTTGCCTCCATCGCAGCTTTTCAACCGATGCCATACTTGTCGATGTATGCAGCGACTAAAGCTTTTGTTTTAAGTTTCAGTGAGGCGCTTTGGGCGGAAAACAAAGATTTAGGAATTAGCGTTTTGTGCCTTTGTCCAGGGCCGACAGAATCGGACTTTTTCGCAGTAGCTGAATTCCCTCAATCAATGGAATCCAGCAGCGGGCAAAAACTCGTTCCCGCAGCGGAAGTAGTGCGAGATGCTTTGAAAGCTTTAGAGAAAAATGAGTCTAATGTTGTGACAGGGGGAATTCCCAATCAAATCATCGCCAATCTGCCTCGATTGATGCCGCGAGAACTTTTGGTGAAGTCGGTAGAAAAGGTGTTTCGGGCGAAAGAGGAATAATCGCGATCATCGACAATATAAATAAACCCGCCCCCACCCAAGGACAAACATTAGATCGCCCCTAACCCAAATTTTCCCAAAAGTCGCTTAATAAATGAATGGATCGCACAATCCCAAATCCCAAATCGCAATGAACTCAGAACGCGAACAAGCCTATCTCAATCTGATAAATCAACTGCTAAATAGTTCCAGCGGCGAAGAAGCGGAGGTATTAAAAACTCACCCGGAATTGCTAGATGATGGCTTGGTGGCGGCAATGCTAGAAGAGGCAGAGAATCTTAGAAGATTTGGGCAACTAAATAACGTTAATCGGTTGATGAATTGTGCCGGAATACTGCTTGGGATGAATGACAACACCTCAGTGGCAGTCACCCGACAAGCGGAAGCAGAAAGACTGTTTCAACAAGGCAATCAGCAGTATAAAATAAGTCAATTTCGAGAAGCTTTGCATTCTTGGGAACAGGCATTAACTATCTGTCGAAAAATCGGAAATCGCCAAGGAGAAGCTAATTGCCTCGGAAATTTGGGCAATGCTTACTATTCCCTAGGGCAATTCCACAGGGCGATCGAATTCCTAAAACAGTCTTTAGTGATTAAACGCGAAATAGGCGATCGGCAAGGAGAAGCTGCTTCCCTCGGCAGTTTGGGCAATGCTTGCCAATCCCTAGGGCACTACCACAGGGCGATCGATTTTAACCAACAGTATTTAGAGATTTCACGGGAAATCGGAAATCGCCACGGAGAAGCTAATTCCCTCGGCAATTTTGGCAATGCTTATTATTCCCTAGGGCAATTCCACAGGGCGATCGAATTTTACGAACAATTATTAGAGATTTCACGGGAAATCGGAGATCGCCAAGGAGAAGCCGCTTCCCTCGGCAATTTGGGGGTTGTTTTCTTTTCACTAGGGCAATACCAGAAGGCGATCGATTTTCAGCAACAGTCTTTAGTGATTAAACGGGAAATAAGTGATCGCCAAGGAGAAGCTAATTCCCTCGGGAGTTTGGGCAATGCTTATTATTCCCTAGGGCAATACCAGAAGGCGATCGATTTTCAGCAACAGTCTTTAGTGATTTCACGGGAAATCGGATATCGCCAAGGAGAAGCTAATTTCCTCGGGAGTTTGGGCAATGCTTACCAATCCCTAGGGCAATACCAGAGGGCGATCGAATTTCACCAACAGTATTTAAAGATTTCACGGGAAATCGGATATCGCCAAGGAGAAGCTACTTCCCTCGGCAATTTGGGCATTGCTTACGCTTCCCTAGGGCAATTCCACAGGGCGATCGAATTTTACCAACAGTCTTTAGTGATTAAACGGGAAATCGGAGATCGCGTGGGAGAGTCAATCTCTCTCAACAATTTGGGAAATGCTTTCCTACAAACTCACCAACTTGCTGAAGCTGAAACAGCACTTCGCGCCTCGATCGCAATTCATGAAACTCTGCGTTCTGAATTGGTAAGTAATGACCACAAAGCCTCAATCTTTGAAACCCAAATATCTGCCTATCGCCTGCTGCAACAAGTCCTAATTGCCCAATCTAAATTTGATGAAGCCTTAGAAATAGCTGAAATGTCGCGTACCCGTGCCTTCGTCGAGTTATTGCGACAAACCTTATTAACAACCCCCCCTCAGTCCCCCCCTTATCAAGGGGAGGAAGAAGAGTTATCTCAGTCCCCCCCCGATCAAGGAGAGGAAGAAGAGTTATCTAAAATCCTCCCTCTTAAGCCCCCCCTTAGCAAGGGGGGGTTGGGGGGGTTATCAAGATTTGAGGAAGAAGCAAACCTCTCAAAGCCCCCCTTAGCAAGGGGGAGTTGGAGGGGTTATCTATTCCCCAAATCCAACAAATCGCCCGCGACAGAAACTCCACAATAGTTGAATATTCGATTGTCAATCCAGAAATTTACATCTGGGTAATCCAACCAAACGGGAACATCACCCATCGCGCCGCCAACCGCGAACCCCTCAACCAACAAAACCAAACCCTCAAACAAATCATCCTCAAAACCCGCGTCTCCATCGGCACCGATGAAACCGACGACGAAGGCAACAAAATTCAGCTAGAATCCGAGTACAAACGAGACGAAACAGGCCGCTTTCCCCTATTGCAAGTCCTCCATCAAATCCTGATCGAACCCATCCTAGACTTACTCCCCACCGATGCCACTTCCCCGATCATCTTCGTCCCCCACTACGACTTATTTTTAGTTCCCTTCGCCGCCTTGCAAGATAGCAACAACCGCTACCTAATCGAAAATCATACGATCCTCACCAGCCCATCCATCCAAGTATTAGAAATCACCCGCGAACATCAAAACCGAGTGCGAGGATTGAGACAAGCCGCCCTAATTGTCGGCGATCCAACCATCGCCGCAAAATTCAACAAAAATCCCTACAAACTCCGACAAATTCCCAGGGCAAAAGAAGCCGCCGAAGCCATTGCCGCAACTTTAGTAACCGAAGCAATTAGCGGAGAAAATGCCACAAAAGTCGCCATTTTAGACAGAATGCTAAACACGCGCATCGTCCATTTATCCGCCCACGGACTCCTCGACGATTTCCAAGGTTCGGGCATTCCAGGCGCGATAATTTTAGCACCATCAGGAGACACCGACGACGGCGCGCTTAACGCCGCAGAAATCCTGCAATTAAAACTCGATTCCGAACTCGTAGTATTAAGCGCGTGCAGCACCGGAGGCGGTAAAATCACCGGAGATGGAGTCATTGGATTGTCGCGCTGCTTCATCCTCGCCGGAGTCCCCAGCATCATCGTTTCCCTGTGGAATATGGGAGCGATTTCAGCCAAATTACTAATGACTGAATTCTACCAAAATTTAGCACGGGGCGAGAATCGAGCAGCCGCCTTGCGGTGTGCTATGCTAACCACAAAAGCTCGATTTCCGAGTCCCATAGCTTGGGCTGCATTTACCTTAATTGGCGAAACCGAAACTTTACCGCTGTCAACTGAAAAGATTGATTTAAGGAGATTAGTAATGTCACTTCCGGATGAGGCCACACCCGAAGAAATTGTGGCGGCTTTCACTAAGTTATTGAAAATATCCGAGCCGCACTTTGTCAAACAATTATCAGCGATTGATGTTGGTTCGACCGATAATATCAATATTATCGCTCAAAGAATCAAAAAATGGTGCGAAACTCGGCTTCAAATTGAAGATAATTTAGAGAACGAAATTTATCAAATGGGTGCGGGCGGCGGTGATAGCGATGCACCTGAAGAAATCGTCAGGGAGTTTTACGAAACGCTGAAGGAAAATCAGATTCGACTGGGTTTGCCTCCGTCGTCTGCGCCGCCTGCACCGCCAACAAATAATCCAGAAACACCTTCCTAGGATAGAAACCATTAAAATCTTGTGGGGTGGGCATCTTGCCAGCCCCAAATATCTGATATAAATACTCGAAAACATCTCACAAAATTGATTATGAGCCAAGAATGGCAACTTAAAAATCCCAGCATTAGCCTCTATCCTTTCCACCTGCGGGATGATAGGGACGAAGGCTATAAGCAAGTAGCAAAAAATGCCCACATTTTGTGGGAAAATCTAGCAGATAATGTCGGTAAAGAATTTAACATCAACGAACTCAAATCCCTCAGAGACAAGCTAATTTGCTACAAAAACGGCGTCTATTATCCAGACGGCGAAGAGGAAAATCTGACTCGGGAAAAATTGCTGATTCCCGATGGAAAAACTTTGAAGTTCCAGCCAATTACTCAGCCAGATAACCAGAAACTTGATGGTTCTATCAATGCTCTGCGAGTTCAGGATACTTACACCGCAGACTTGACATTTTACTATCAAAATGTCACAATAAAAGTAGCGGACTTAACTCGATTAAATCCCGAAGGTTGCTTGTTGCCAAATGCAATTCAACCGTCTCTGGGACAGACATTATTATTATACGCGGCACCAGCAGTTTATAATACTTACCGGAAACTAGCTGACGAATCTGTTAAAGCTTTTGTACAGGATAAACAGCCCGCCTCAGTAGACTTTCGCGCCGAAGGAAAGTTATTCGGAAGTCCGATTTTTGAGTATGACAGCCTAGAAGATGATGCGCGTCAGCGGTGTCACATTTTAGTATGGTTGCAAGACAATCCCCAAACTTTGGAATCCGCAACGCCGGCGTTTTATTCTTACTTGATGAATCTGCTGTGCTCTCGCGCTAAAATTGTATTTAGGTATGGCGAAACTCGGAAAAAGTATCGCCAAGGACAGCAAATAGTGGGCGAGTTAGAAAAGAAGCTTCCCGAATTGGGTGCAATACAAAGCGAACAAAATCGACAAGTTAAGTTGCAGAAGTTAAAGGAGTTGCTGGCGGAAGTTCACACTAAAATGTGGGATTTTGCTCAGCAGGTGCGATATTTGCAAGAAGACAGAAATACCATTGATACTAATGCTGAAAATTATGGTGAGGCGTTGACAAGAATTAGAGGTTTGTGCATTCCAGGCGACAATCTGGATTTTTGGCAGAGGTTTCTAGATTTAGCTGAGGATAAGTATCGCCGGCAAATTGAAATAGATTTAAACTACCTGATTGCTAGTCAAAATTTGTTCCAGCAGTCGATATCCACTGTGCGGGGGATGGTGGAAATCGAACAGGTGGAATTGGACAGGGAACAGATGGAATTATACAAGAAACAGGAAGACAGGGAGAAAAAGCGATCTCGCCAGCTTGAGAATATCATCTTTTTTGTCGGAACTGCGATAGGCGGCGGACAAATCTTTTCCGCCGCCTATCCTCTAATCAAGGATACACCGATTCAATGGCAACCCGATTTTTCTCTACCGCTGCATCCCTTTGCTGCGACAATTATCTGGAGTGTGCTGTTTGGCTTACTATTTGGCTTGTTAATCCTGGGTATCGCCGTGTGGGTAAGGAAAACTTTTCCCCGATAAATAAGTTAGCCGAAATCAGGACACCGCAGAAATCAGGACACGGCAGTGCCGTTTCCCTACAATTAATACTCCGGCGATGGTTATATCCTCCCAAGGGCGATTGCGGGCGAGTTATCGCCCTTGCTACGATGTTTTGGGGTAGGGAAACGGCACTGCCGTGTCCTCAATGGCTGGTAAAAAAACCCGGTTTCTGGGCTATAAATTACAAATATCGAGTTAACTGGACTCGATAGCGTTCCTTCTTAGTAACAGCAACTTCCCCAATTTCCAATCTTCCCTTGCCCGTAACAGCAATTAAATCTCCCGACTTGACATTATAACTAGCTTGAGTAACGTCTTTCCAGTTAACTCGCACATCGCCACTATCAATTAAATCGGCCATTTTGCTGCGAGACATTGCGAATCCAGCCGAGGCGACAGCATCCAATCTCATGGATGCTTCAACCGTTGTCATTTCTTTCTTTTTGGGTTCTCTAATTTTGAGTTCGCTCAACTCAATGCGCCGCGTTTGTACCGGAACCGATCGCACTTGCTGCAAACTCATCTCCAAATACTCTACCATCTCAGGCATGACAATGGCTTGCGCGCCGCGTTCTCCCAAAACAATCACATCGCCAGTTTTCTCGCGGACAATTCCCGTACCCAACATCGCCCCCAAAAAGTCGCGGTGAGAAGCTGTATCGAACAAGAAATTGCCAGCGATTTCTACCGCAGCAACGTTAACGCTAGCAGAGTCGATCGGGATATCCGATCGCGCGATCGCAATTCTTTGTCTTTCAGCTTGCGGGTAGCCGCCCCAAGCCACTAATTCCACGTCTGTTAACCGCTTAAATACCGTCAGAGTGTCCGCCAATTCTGGAGGCGACAGAAAATCAGTCTGAGTAACTTCCCAAGTTTTAATTGCTTGTTCCGCTTGGTCGATCGCCCGCGCCACACATTCGCGGTTTTCAATGCCTTTTAACAGTTCTTCTCTTTGTAACATCAGTTAATGCTAGATTCTAATTTGAAATTGCCAAAGTTTGCTGTAACTAAAAAGTCTACTTTTTTAACAGTCGCACTAATTTAATTATAGTCTAAAATCATCAAATAACGATCTTATGATTTTAGTTGCTGGTAAAGCTGATATGATGAGCACGATTATTGTACCAAATCTATGAAGTCTTCGAGTTAAAGTTTTTGCAATATCTCGATCGAGTATGGCAGCAAAATTGTCCACCCAACTACTTATTCTTCTTCACCCGCAAATACAGTTCTTCCATCGCCTCAATAAACGAACCATCCTTGTGCCAAAACTGTGGAAAATCTCCCTGTTTCTTCACCACGATCGCACTTACCCCACTTGGCGCTGCCACCTCAATCGTCTGCGGTAATCGCTTCGCACCGTGCCAAAACTCTTTCAGGCTGACCGTTTGCGCCTCACTGGCGATCGCCTGCGTGTAATAGGAATCCACCGCCACAGGGGCCGCTGCATCCGCTGTTAACTCGGCAGAAAGCGCCATTCCCAAAGGCGTTTTTGCCAATTCGCGGTGCAGCACTTCCTTAGAAAGCCCCCGTAATTCAAACAGTAAAAATGGATCTTTGTCCAATTCGGCCGCCACCAAATAATAAACTCCGGCAATATGTTTGCAGGGATTGCTATAGTCTGGGCAAGAGCAAGTAGTCTTAAAGTCCTCGCGGCTGCTGGGTAAAAGGTGCAATCCGAGGGGTGAGAAAGCATTTTCAATGTTGTCGGGCATTTCGTTGAGTAGCAGCCGGGAAATGAAGCTGGCTTTTGATGCCATTTGGGCGATCGCCAGTTTCCACTTTGCCTGACTAATTGGCTCAAACTCAATTTGAGTTGTGTACAGAGGCTCCTTATAAACCCCAAAATAAGGATTAACCGAGCCTCTCACCTGTGCCATCACTAACCCATCATTCATGGCAAAGCTTTTTACCTTGCCGTTTCGTGCATAGGAACGTCCCCGTCCGAGTCGCCCAGAATCTGTAAATCTTTCTAACGCATCGATAAATTTATTGCCCCACCAAGTCCGAGTAAATTGTGACATATTTTTGGGTTTATCCTAATCTAGAACCGCATTTTTATTGAGCCTAATTAATTTCTTAAATGCCTCATTATCCAACTCAGTCAACCACGATTCATCCGCACCAATAATTGACCCTGCCAATTTCTTTTTGTCCTCAATCATTTGGTCAATCTTTTCTTCCAAAGTGCCAATCGCCACAAACTTATGCACAAACACATTTTTTTGCTGTCCGATCCGAAACGCCCGATCCGTTGCCTGATCTTCCACCGCCGGATTCCACCAGCGATCGAAATGGAACACGTGATTGGCTTTTGTCAGCGTAATTCCCACGCCGCCCGCCTTCAGTGACAGAATAAATACCGAAGGTTCAGACTCTGGATCTTGAAACTCTGAAATCATCCGTTCCCGTTTTTCGCGACTGGTTCCCCCGTGGATGTAGTAAGTGTTGTAATGTAGCGTTTGTTTAATATATTTTTCCAAGGCGCTTCCCAGTTCTGTAAACTGCGTAAATACCAATAAACTTTCGCCTTCTGCTTTGACTTCCTCAATCATCTCGATCAGCCGTTCCAGTTTGTGCGATCGCTCTGGTGTAAACTCACTTTCATCTTGCAAAAACTGGCGCGGATGGTTACAAATTTGCTTCAGCTTCAGCAGTGTCGCCAAAATCATCCCCTTGCGCTTCATCCCTTCCGCCGCGTCAATTTCTTGTTCTACCTCTTTCACAATCGCTTCATAAAGCGAAGCTTGCTCGCGGGTGAGATTGCAGTAGAGTTTTTGCTCAACTTTGTCGGGGAGATCCTGAATAATCGACTTATCGGTTTTCAGGCGCCGGAGTATAAAGGGTTCCACTAATTTTTTGAGCGCTGCCGATTGCGTGCGACTCCCATTTTTTTGAATCGGGATCTCAAACAACTTCCGAAACTGCGCCTCTTTACCCAGATAGCCCGGATTGAGGAAATTAAAAATTGACCATAAATCCAGCAATCGATTTTCTACGGGTGTTCCAGTCAATGCTAGTCGATGGGTAGCGGGTAACTTTAAAATCGCCTTGGTTTGCGCCGCTTTCGGATTTTTAATATTCTGGGCTTCATCAATTACCACGCGATGCCACGCTACGCTGCTCAACAGCTTCTCATCTTTTCGCACCAAGGTAAAGGAAGTAATCAACATATCGCAACCTTGGACGGCGGCTTTGAATTCCTTGGCATCTTGCAAGCGCCCAGGGCCGTGGTGTATGAGCGATCGCAATTCTGGAGCAAACTTTTCCATTTCCTTTTGCCAGTTGCCAACTACGGAAGTGGGCGCAATTAGCAGCGTGGGTAGAACCGAAGGTGCGATCGCTTTTTCTGTCTTTTTTTCTATCTCTTTTGTAGTAGATAAAACTTCCCGCTCTTGCAATAATCTAGCAATTACCTGCGCCGATTTACCCAAACCCATATCATCGGCAAGACAGCCATTTAATCCCAAACTTTCCAAATAACTCAACCAAGAAACGCCGCGCTTTTGGTAATCCCGTAACTGGCCCTGAAACTTTGCTGGATCTGCAATTAACTCTAACCGACTCTTATCGTGCAGCTTCTCCAACATATCCGATAAAGTGCGATCGCGCTCAACCTCCAACTGTTCGCTCGCTTCTCCTTCTGCCGTTAACTTCATAAAGTCAATCAGGCTTAAATCGGGGTTTTCTTGGCGATGTTTTTTCCAAAACTCCAACATCTCCTGCATCTTGTCTTTGTCCAGTTCCATCCATTGTCCTCGGAACTGCACCAGCGGTGTTTTGCTATTTACTAACGCCTGCCATTCTTGTTCGCTAACCCGTTCACCCCCGATCGCCAATTCATATTGATATTCCACCAAGGAATCCGCCGAAAACAATCCTTTGCCCTTGATTGCAGCGCTCTTGCTGCCCTTCCCTTTGACTTGCAGGCGAATCTTCGCCCGTTGTCGTCCCTTCGGCGTCCACCAAGCGGGGACAATCACTTTGTATCCGGCATCTTCTAATACCCAAGCGGACTCGCTGAGAAAGGTGAAAGCATCATCTAAGCTGAGGGTAATGTTAACAGGTTGGTCGGTTTCTAGCCCTTGCCAAAGTTGGGGATAAATGCGGGCAGCGTAGCCGAGATTTGTCAGCAAATGTTGCTCAAAGTTGTCTCCAAATTGTGTTTGCAACTGTTTTTGTTGAGTCGATCGCGATCGCCAATAATCCTGCAACGGCATCCGCAGAGATGGGTCTTTTTTCGCAGCCACCTGAAACTCTAAAACCCAAGGCTGTTCGGGGTTTTCGGGGGATTGTAATTGAAAGCAGAGGGAGAATGAGTCCGCAGATTGATTGCGCGTAATGCGATCGCGCCAGGTTTGCCATTGCCGGTATTGTTCAAGGCTTACTCGCGCGATTTTTCGTGTTTGGTTGAGGCAGATTTGCAGTAAAGAATCCGCAATCTTATTTTCAAACGATGCTGGGATGGGGGTTTGAGTGACAATTTCCGCGATCGCACACTCGGAAAAATGCCGCAGCAACCGTTCGCGATCGTAGAACTTTGGTGTATCTTGTAGCTGGATCTTCCGAAAACCGGACACACAAACTAAAGGCATCCATTCAACATAGCGTTGTAAATCAGTTTCGTACTGTGTTGAAACAATTTCCCATCCCGGATAAATCTCAAAGCTGGGTTCAATTTTGGCAGGTGTTTTTGGAGTTTTTGCAGTTGTTTTGGTTTTTGTCTCGCCCGCTTTCTTACGCCCGCGCGTGGCTTTCTCCGCGGGTTCGGATGTTTCGATGGGTGCGATCGCGATCGGAGCAGTTTCTCGATAGCGCAACGCCGGAATATAATGATCTTTCAGAACAATTTGCTTAAAACTTTGGGTGTAGTGATACCAAAATAGCAAGTCTGAACCAAACTGAACTTCTGCTAAATCGTAGAGGGCAAAAAAATGCAGATCGTTCAATACTTTAGTCAAAGTGTGGGTGGCGATGGACACACAATCAACTTCCCAATACTCCAACTCAAATGTTTCGGGTAACTCTGTCTCTAAATATCGCGCTAGTTCTAAAGATGGCAACGGCTGGTTGTCGGCAGTGGGCAGTAAAAAATACCGAGGGACGATCGCGTATTCTAGCCCCATCGCACTTGTATTGTTGACTGGTGGCAGTTGAATCCCGGCTTCTTTCGTTAGAAACTCTCTTAACTGTGCCGTCTCCAATTGTCGGGGATGAACCTTAGCAGGCTGTTTTTTCTTTTCAGTGGTTTCAACCCAAAGACAAAAAGTTCCACCTTGAACAAAACTCTCTTCTGCTTGAGGAATCCAAGTCCCGTGGAGGATTTTCATAGGTCATACCAAACGCAACCTTTGGCAGCCTATCATATCATGAATGAGTGGGAAAAGATAAGAAGGCGGTTGAAAGCAGGTTTATATAAACCATGTCTGCTGGATGCCGACTAAAGAGAATAACGTAATTTTATCCCAGTTGTATTCTTTACTCTTTAACCCGCCTCTGCAGCTTTTGACTTTATAGATGCAGTTGAAACCGCCGAGTCTTCTTACAAATTTAGAAAATATCAGTTAAATCCAAAACAAAACCGGGTAGTACATCTTCACCTGACAGAGTTGCAGGTTCATCTAAAATTTCTACTTCTCTACCTTGACGGGAGATTTCTACTTTTCTATTTTTGCGATCGAGCAACCATCCCAACCTAGCTCCATTTTTCACATACACTTTCATTTTAGTCGGCAATTTTTCTAGGGAGTCAGTGGTCGATCGCAATTCCACCACAAAATCGGGACAAATCGGCGCAAATTTCTTTTTTTCTTCCGCAGTTAAAGCATCCCACCTGTCGCGCCGAATCCAAGCAGCGTCGGGAGAAATATCAATACCGTCGGGCAGTTTAAATCCAGTTGAAGAATCAAAAGCAATTCCCAAATGCTTATTTTGACGGCTCCAACCTTCGAGTTGAAAACTTAGCTCCGCATTCCGTCTGCCTGTATCGCTACTCGCAGGCGGCATAATAATTAATTCTCCCGTTGCAGTTCGCTCAAATCTTAAATCCCGGTTGTCTATACACAACTGAAAAAACTGCTCGTCTGTTAATTCGAGCGTTAATTCTAGGGGAGAATGTAGAAGAATAGTTTGTGATTCCATAACTGCCTCCAAATATTACACGAGTTGAATGTCAACAGTCAACAGTTAACCGTCAACTGTTAACAAACAAATAACTAAGTCTCTGTATAACCTTGGATATTTTCCGGTTTAAACTGCTGCAAAATCTTCGCAGCTTTCCCAGTCAAATCATCAGTACCCTTAACCGCAATCAAAAATTTACCCGCATTCAAACGGTTGCGGTAGGGCAAAGCATCGCCGCTACCAAAAGCCATACCGCCCGCGCCTCCAACAAACACACTGCCCATCGCAGCGGCGATCGCACCTAGCACTCCGCCGATCGCGTGATCGCCAATTTCGCCCGCCCAGGCAAAAGTCTTCAACTCAGTCATCAGACTGAAAGTAACGCCAGCAATAAAGCCAAAGGGAATCAGCCAAATAGCCATGAGTTTAGCTTGTTTCTTCGCTTGCTGGTTCGGGTCGATCAAGCCAAATTCATCAGCAGTTTTGTAGCCGCGGCCCAAAATACTCACTTGCTTCATAGGCAAGCCTTCTTTTTCGAGAGCACAGTAGGCAGCTTCGGCTTGAATTCGATCGGACAGTACGGCGATAAGATAATTCATTAGAAAACAATTCCTGATAGTTAGGCTTGAATACCCAAAGTCTATTATAGACCGAAAAGACATACTAGCTAAGCACTTGGGGGATTTTCAGACACTCAGAGAGTCCGATCGCCCGCAAAGCTAAAATATTTCATGCAAAAAACGGCCGACCTTGACCGAATACAGATACAATTCAAACTGCACAAAGGCAAGCTTGAGCTGAGCTGTTAGATACTGCTCTAAGTCTAAGTCTCAACTTTGAGCTCGCCAACGCTCGGTCTATTTTTACTATTGCACTCAATTGCTTGCTATGCCTAAAGTTCTAGTATCCGATCCGATCGACCAAGCCGGAATTGACATCCTCTCCCAAGTCGCGCAAGTTGACGTAAACACAGGACTCTCAGCCGAACAACTGGTAAAAATTATTCCAGATTACGACGCTTTGATGATCCGTTCTGGCACCCAAGTTACCAAAGAAATCATTGAAGCCGGGAATTCACTTAAAATCATCGGCAGAGCCGGCGTCGGCGTAGATAATGTCGATGTACCCGCCGCTACCCGCAAAGGAATTGTAGTCGTCAATTCCCCCGAAGGCAACACGATCGCCGCCGCAGAACACGCGCTCGCCATGATGCTCTCGATGTCCCGCCACATCCCGGAAGCTAACGAATCCGTCAAAGGTGGTAAATGGGAACGCAACCGCTTTATCGGTGTAGAAGTTTACAAAAAAACCCTCGGCATCGTCGGTTTGGGCAAAATCGGCTCCCACCTCGCCGCTGCAGCCAAAGCAATGGGCATGAAACTGCTGGCCTACGATCCCTTCATTTCGACCGAAAGAGCCGACCAGTTGGGCTGCCGCTTGGTAGAACTCGAACTGCTGATGCGCGAATCTGACTACATCACCCTGCACATCCCCAAAACGCCGGAAACCCTGCACTTAATTAACGCTGAAGTGCTCTCGAAAATGAAGCCCACGGCCCGCATCATAAACTGCGCCAGAGGCGGCATCATCGACGAAGCAGCCCTAGCAGAAGCCATAAAAGAAGGCAAGATCGCCGGCGCAGCTTTGGACGTTTACGAACACGAACCGCTGGAAGCTGATTCCCCGTTGCGGAGTGTCGGCCAAAACATTGTGCTGACGCCCCACTTGGGAGCATCCACAGCGGAAGCTCAGGTGAATGTGGCCATCGATGTTGCTGAACAAATTCGCGATGTACTGTTGGGGCTACCCGCACGATCGGCTGTTAACATACCAGGAATTTACCCAGACTCGATCGAAAAACTCAAACCCTACCTGCAACTCGCCGAAACCCTCGGCAACCTCGTCAGCCAGCTAGCCGGAGGCCGAGTCGATTACCTCAACGTTCAACTGCAAGGCGAATTGGCCAGCAACCAAAGCCAGCCCGTAGTCGTCGCCGCCCTCAAAGGCCTGCTCTCCCAAGCCCTGCGAGAGCGCGTTAACTACGTCAACGCCAGCATCGAAGCCAAAGAACGCGGAATTCGCGTCGTCGAAACCAGAGACGCCTCAATTCGCGACTACACCGGCTCCCTGCACCTCTCGGCCAAGGGAACCCTCGGCGAACACACCGTCACAGGTGCAGTGCTCGGCGAAAGCGAAATTCGGATTACCAGCGTTGACGATTTCCCGGTCAACGTTTCCCCCACTCACCATATGCTGTTTACCCTGCACCGCGATATGCCGGGGATTATTG
This sequence comes from Microcoleus sp. Pol7_B2, assembly GCF_036701035.1. Taxonomy (NCBI): domain Bacteria; kingdom Bacillati; phylum Cyanobacteriota; class Cyanophyceae; order Oscillatoriales; family Microcoleaceae; genus Microcoleus; species Microcoleus sp. Pol7_B2. The sequence continues at coordinate 15,703 of NZ_JAUBQB010000028.1, forward strand.
GCAAAATTGGTTCCCAATTGGGCAGTTTTAATGTCAATATTGCCAGTATGCAAGTAGGCCGTAAAATCGTGCGAGGCGATGCGGTGATGGTTTTGAGCCTCGATGACCCTCTACCAGAGGGGATACTGGCTGAGATCCTAAAAGTTCCGGGAATTCGGGATGCTTACACGGTAAATCTTTGACGGATTTTGGAGTTTAGATTTTGGATGCAAGGGCTGATAATTGGTAATGGGTAATTGGTCATTGGTCATTGGCAAGAAAGCGGGAATTTTTCTATTAGCCAATCCTCCTTCCTCACTCCCCACTTCCCAGTCTCCAGTTCCCCTGGGCCAATCTAAAATCTAAAATCTAAAATCTAAAATCGTTATGGCACATAGCTGGTGGGAAATTAGAATTCTTTGCGATCCGGCGCTGGAAGATATCATCTTTTGGCGTCTGGAACGGTTTAACTGTCGAGGAACTGCTACGGAGCTCAAAAGCAATTCCTGCCTGATGTCGGCTTATTTGCCCGAAGAACAGGCAGGATTGCTGGATTTGGCCGCTCTGTCTCTGTGGCTGCGCCAAGATGCTCTGTGTGCAGGTTTGCCCCTACCTGCGATGCAGTGGGATTTGATTGAAGACGAAGACTGGGGCAGCACTTGGAAGGAGCACTGGCAGCCTCAAGAAGTGGGCGATCGCTTTTTAATTAATCCGGCTTGGCTGCCCTTACCGACTGATACCGATCGCGTCATTTTGCGTTTAGATCCGGGTGTGGCTTTCGGTACAGGTGCTCACGCCACTACTCAACTGTGTCTGGAGTCGCTGGAAATGCGTCTCGGTTTTGATGACAAAGAGTGCATCGTTGCTGATATCGGCTGCGGATCAGGTATTTTGTCGATCGGCGCAGTGTTGTTGGGCGCTACAAAAGTTTATGCTTTGGATACTGATCCTTTGGCAGTGCGATCGACCATTAGCAACAGACTACTCAACCGCGTTAATTCTCAGCAGTTAGTTGCAGAGCTCGGAAGTATCGATCGCCTGAAAGAAATGGTCGATGAGCCGATCGACGGTTTGATATGCAACATTTTAGCAGAAGTAATCATTGATTTAATCCCGCAGTTCACTGCAATTAGCAAACCCACTACTTGGGGCGTGCTCAGCGGCATTTTGCTCGAACAAGCTAAGCCAATTGCCGACACTCTGGAACAGCACGGCTGGATTGTGGCTACTCTGTGGAAGCGCCAAGATTGGTGTTGTTTTAATATTCGGCGTAGTTAACAATATGGTAATTGTTAATTGCTAATTGGTAATTTTGAGTTCATGTTTCATCTTTGGGAAGTGAATTTAAATAAGTCTCTAACCTGAAAATAAACCGCGCCAGCCCAGTAAAAACCATTCACCAAAATCAACAACGTTTTTCCAGCAGAAGAATTAACAAAACCAAAAACGCGGTAAGTTGACAGCAGCACTAACAACATTTCAACCACAGAAACAATTGACCCGTAGTGCTTCCGATCCCAATAAGAAAAGGGACTGATAAAACGGTAATTGCTGAACGGAAAAAAGTGTCGGTGAGCGTCGTCATTGTGGACAGGCAAATCTCCCAGAGAGTGTAGTATCATGCTAATAAACAGAATTTGCACACTCTGCCAGCCAAAGTAATAAGCAATTAGCAAACCCATAACCGCAAGGGGAATTGAATGAAACAGAGCCACAATATTTTGCACAAAAGGCTCATAATATGCTTTTGACCAAATTGTAGCTGCGGGCAAGCGAGCAATGTATTTCGCCCAAAAGTAAAATAAAAATATCGGAATATCCGGCAAAATTCCGCCGATCGCAATAATTAGATTAGCTTGCGGCAGTTGCGGTTTGCCGAGAATTGCGAGATTGATAATAGCGTGGCTGGGAGTCTTCATAGGTAGGGTGCGTCAACTACGATTATCTTATTCATAATTAATCAGATATGAGGTGACGCACCCTACGTGTGAGATAATTGGCTCCGGTTACAAGTAAGGCTGCACTCGATCGATCAACTGCGCCGCTTGCATCACTCCCTCAATGCGATCGACCTCAGCGCCATTTTTGAACAACACCAAAGTCGGCAAAGCATAAATGTGATGCTGCGACGCCAACTGTTCGTACTTATCGGTGTCAATTTTGACAACCATCAGCTTGTCTTTCATCTGACCACTCACTTGCTCCAAAATCGGTGCCATCATCTGACAAGGCCCGCACCAAGTAGCGTAAAAATCTACCAACACCGGCAAGTCAGAGCCGGATAGTAACTCTTCAAAACTGCTGAACTGTTTTTGAACTGCCATAAGACAAAATAATTTTTTGGGTTCTGGCTCGATTTTAGTGCAAAATTCTCTGGTAGATTGCGAGGATACAATTATGGAATTATTACCAGAGACTTTTCAGAGATTGCGGGGTCAAGTTGCTGTCGTGACCGGTGCGTCGCGGGGAATCGGCCGCGCCGTTGCTTTAGCCCTAGCGGCAGAAGGCGCTAAAGTCGCCGTCAACTATGCGAGTTCGAGTGCTGCTGCTGATGAGGTGGTAGCAGAAATAGTCGGTGCTGGAGGAGAAGCTGTCGCACTTGCAGCAGATGTCTCGAAAACTGACCAAGTAGATTTACTCACCAGTAATGTCATGGAAAAATGGGGACGGATTGACATTTTGGTGAACAATGCAGGCATTACTCGGGATACTTTGCTGCTGCGGATGAAGTTGGAAGATTGGCAAGCGGTAATTGATTTGAATCTAACCGGCGTGTTTTTGTGTGCGAAAGCGGCTAGTAAAATCATGCTGAAACAGCGAAGCGGCCGAATTATTAATATTGCTTCGGTTGCTGGGCAAATGGGCAATCCCGGACAAGCTAATTACAGTGCGGCGAAGGCTGGGGTAATTGGGTTTACTAAAACTGTGGCGAAGGAGTTGGCCAGTCGCGGGATTACTGTGAATGCAGTTGCACCGGGTTTTATCACTACAGATATGACTAAGGATGTCAAGTCTGATGACATTTTGAAGTATATTCCCTTGGGGAGATATGGGGAAGTTGAGGAAGTTGCGGGGATGGTGAAGTTTTTGGCGGCGGATGCGGCTGCGGCTTATATAACGGGGCAGGTTTTTAATGTGGATGGGGGGATGGTAATGGCTTAGGATTTCGGGATTTTTTTAACCGCAGATATCGCACAGGCAAGATGCCTGTGCCACGATGAAAGCGGATATCTGCGGTTAATAATTACTTTAAGGTGGCACACAACTGACTGAGCACTTTTTTGTATTTGGCAATGCGTTGAAAATCTGCCTCTGTCGGATTGGCGATGCGACGAAGATCGAGATTATGAGTAACATCAGCGATTTTGACTCGCAGTGCGATCGGGTTGCCAATCACACGTTCTAAATAAGCTGCATAAGCTTCTCCTTCTATTTTGGTAATCGCCTCTATCGCCGAGACGATAACTTCAGGAAAACCTTCGCTTTTAAGTTGCTCAAGTGTCAGTTCAGAATCTTCGACCGCATCGTGTAGAACCGCTACGATTTTTTGCTCTAGAGAATTTACATTTTCCATCACAAATAGCGGATGATCGAGATAGGGATTGCCTGCCTTATCAACCTGCCCCTCATGAGCTTTTGCGGCGATCGCGATCGCTCGTTGTAGTAATGATTCGTAATCTGAATTCATATTTGACAACATAGTAAAGAAGTTCTCTATTAAAGTTTCAGTCTCCTCGCGGGCAAAAGGTAGTGTGGGAGTTTTTATTGTAAATATTCCTGCAACCATTTCCAAGCCATTTGAGTACCTTCCCCTGCATTGACTTTCTCGAAATCTACATCTTTTCTCAAAACTACCAAACCCACACCTTCTTTGATTTCTATTTTATCACAATCGCTAACTGTAGCCAAAAAAAGGTGGTTATTTTGTAAAATTTTTCTATCTTTGTGGGTCTTTTGGTGAGTAAAAGTTGTGATAAACTCCATTTTGTAATCATTGGTTGTGAGGCAAGTTTCTTCCTCCATTTCTCGCAGGGCTGCCTGCTGTGGACTTTCTCCAAGGTCCACGCCACCACCAAAAGTAGAAAGCATTCCTTGACTAGCAATACCGGGAATATTATCTCGCAGTTGGGCCCCAATCTGACCGTTGGGGAGCATGAGAAAAATGCGAACTATTGACTGAGGAATATTCATCTTCTCCAGGGAATAACAAAACTCAAAAAAGTTTCTCTAGAGTTTTCTAATTTGACTCCAGATTTTCCTAATCCAATTGTACGGGGCAGCATACAAAGCCAAAAATTTATTGACAAAACTTTGCCAAATAAAACCTTCCCTTACCTCAGAAACTTCTTCGATTTCCACGGGCAGCGGCGGCATCCAGACTACTTCATACAGCGGATATTCGCCACTTTTCCCCGGAATTGGCACGGATACGCACCGATCGACGATCGCCAATGCCTTAACTTCCTGATAAGTCTCCTCGGAAATCAGTAAACTTGTTCCCACTTGCTTGTTAGCAGCCTCGATCCGGCTGGCCAAATTCACTGCATCCCCGATCGCCGTAACTGTCTGACTCTTCGACGCGCCCAACTTCCCCACAACCACGCAGCCGCAGTGAATCCCAATCCCAATCCGCAATCGGTGACGGTATAAAGTCTCAAAATAAGGATTGAGTTTCTCTAGTTCCTCCAGCATCTCCACCCCAGCCCTCACTGCTTGTTCCGCCGCTTTGTCGGGATTTTCCAACCCAAACAGCGCCATAAAACCATCTCCCATGTAATTATTAATCATCCCGCCATTGCGGTTGATCACATAACCCATTTTTTGGAAATAGCGATTTAAAACATAAATTACATCGTAGGGCAACAGCGACTCTGCAAACGTAGTAAACCCTCGAATATCGGCAAACAAAATTGCAATTTTCTTCTCTTGCCCGACAGGAGCAGAAATTGACTTTCCTGCCATTTCGTCGTTAAATGATTCCAAGTCTTCAGAATCGATCGCCAATCGGCGCAAAATCACCTTGCCGCCCGCAACCTGTGTCTGACAAGCTAGCCTAATTTCCGGTTCTAAACGCAATTTTTTGGCAAGTTCCTCTTCCGGCGAAGTGCGCGGAGAGCAAAATTCCAAACCTTCGACAATCAATACCCGGCAAGTCGAACATCGAGCACTACCGCCGCAGATGTGGGTGTGGGGAATGTCGGCACGCAGGGAAGCTTCGAGAATTATATCGTCGTCGTCTATCTCGATCGTGCGATCGTCCGGCAGATAGTGAATCTGTGGCATATTTGGCGCGTCTAGCTAATTAGCGAGGAATCTCGCGGACATCTGTTATTGCAGCGAACCTGTATGCAAACCCGGTTTCTGGGCATTTTTTCTGTATCCCTGATTCCTTAACTATAAGTCGCGATCGGCATTTGCTTCTCGTTGCGTCAGCTCAAGCGCCCAACTGACACCAGTTTAAAAAAAGAATGCAACTCTAGGCAATAGTCCAACCCTTAGCTCATCAGTCATTCCCAATTCTCAAATCTAAAATGTATAACTGAGCACTAAAATTTTCCTCGCACCGTGAAAATACCCCTATTCAAGCTGTAGAGTTAATCTAAGATCTAAAATCTAAGATCTCAAATAAACTGACATAATTCTTAATAAAATTATTATCGCCCAAACCCCGATAAATCCGTTATCAAATCCCCTTCAACCGCCATATATTTTTAGGATTTTGCGAAATTTTGCTGTGCCAACCTTACTTGGCAATAGTTTCAGCTTTTTTGCTCTCTAACCACCAGCCAATTTTCGTGAGATAGAATAGCAGCATCTTTAAAACCAGTATAAGTATGACTTCATCAACAGCCCTACAAAACCTCGAAAAGCACATTCCTCTCGTGGGAGATGTGCATACCAAAAGTCCGATCGCTTACGGAGCAACCCGCCTCGCAGTCAGTGCAGTTAACACGGTGCAAATGGCAGTAGCAGAGTCTTACATCAACGGATTAGAAGTCCCAGATTCAGTATTGCGATCGCTTTTTGATACCTGTATGCCCGTCTTTTTTAAGCATTTTCCCTCCCTGCTTGCACCCTACGAATGGGTACTAACAGAAACAGACCATACAGCCGAAGGATCGCAAGATTTAATGAAAATTCAGTACGACTTGCCTCAAGCCATGCTGAATCCGATGTTAGGCGACGGGAAACTCATTTATCCTAAATACAGCATGGGATTGTGGGAAAAAGGAGCCACCAACCTTGAACAATCGCAAATGCAGATGATTGATGATGTTATTGAAAAGCTAGAGATTCAGGATGGCGATCACATTTTAGACTTTGGTTGTGGTTGGGGTTGCGTTCCCAATTACATTCTTTCCAAATTCCCTAATGTCGAGTTTACTGGCATTAACCTCAGCCACCACCAATGCGAGTATATGCGTCAGAAGATGCAAGACCCCGAAAGCTACCTTAGTTCCGGTCGATTTGCCCTATATGAAAGCGATTTGAACGACGCCAACTTCGAGACAAAATTTGACAAAATTCTCTCCATCGGAGTTTTTGAGCATGTAGGTAATTTAACGAAGGCTTTCCAAAAGCTCGCCTCTTTCCTGAAGGATAACGGCAAAGTTTTCATTCATATCATCACAGTTCGCACCCCCAACAATATATCCAGCGTTTTCACCCACAAATACATTTTCCCCCACGGCCGTTACTGGAAATACGATGCCGTTCCCAGCCACAATAAAGACCTCAAAACAGTTCAAAGATGGTATATCAACGGATACAATTACTCCACAACCTTTGCTAACTGGCTGAAAAACTTTGACGATTCTCAAGCAATAGTCAAAGATTTAGACTACGGCATTGACTATGCCAAATTTCGCCGCATCTGGCGGTTTTACTTAATTTGGTTTGTGGCTAATTTCGCGAGTTGCGACGGCGAATATAACGGCAACGGTCAATATTTAATGACTCATGCCTAATCGCTAATCCGTAGGCCCCGCTCAAAAAACCGAACACCCCGAACCCCGACATCTCAAAGAAGTCGGGGTTCTTGAGTGCGAGCTACTTATAGGGAGAATGAAACCTTTCAACCTAGATTTAGGGCGCTCGAAAAGTGTTGCCTTCTTTTGAGGAATTTTTCTGAGTTTAAAAAAATCCGGAATAAGATTATTGCTCGGTGAATAAGACTTATATCAAGCGTGATCATGCACAATACTTTTTAAATTCCATCCTCGATCGGTAGTGATGCTATCCGGCTTTTTACTACCGAAAAAGGGTTAATCTATACAATGGTAGACAATATGAAACCTTCTCTTCCTCAAGACGATCCGAACCAAGAACAGCGCCGTGATTCCTTGAATCGCCAGCAACAAGCTTATCAGTTTGACCATGAGAGTTTATCACCTTTGGCATTATTGAAAGATGTGCCACCAGCCGAGAACTTTTCGAGCAAGTATATTGGAGAGCGGATACTAGCAACATCGGAACTTCCAGGAAATATGCTGGCGGCCGATTCGAGAAGTTTTCTCGATCCTCTCGACGACCTCCAAGACTATGAAGATTTGTTTACTCTGCTGCCGCTACCTGCTGTTGCCAAAATCTACCAAACCGATCGCTCTTTTGCAGAACAGCGCCTGTCTGGAGCAAATCCGATGATGCTTCGTTTGTTAGATGCCGGCGATCCTCGGGCGCAAACACTGGCACAAATTTCCAGCTTTCACCCATTATTCGATCTGGGCCAAGAGTTGCAACAAAAAAACATTTACATTGCCGATTATACGGGTAGCGACCAACACTATCGCGCGCCTTCAAAAATTGGAGGCGGCAGCTATGAAAAAGGCAGAAAATTCTTGCCAAAACCGCGAGCTTTTTTCGCTTGGCGGTGGACGGGAATCCGCGATCGCGGTGAACTGGTGCCGATCGCCATTCAACTAGATCCGACGCCAAATAGCCATCTTTACACCCCGTTCGATCCTCCTGTGGATTGGCTGTTTGCCAAACTCTGCGTGCAAGTAGCAGATGCCAATCACCACGAAATGAGTTCGCATTTAGGTCGAACTCATCTGGTGATGGAACCAATCGCGATCGTCACCGCCCGACAGTTGGCTAAAAATCACCCCCTTAGCCTGCTGCTGAAACCGCACTTTCGGTTTATGTTGACTAACAACGAGCTGGCGCGTTCTTATTTGATCGCTCCGGGCGGGCCAGTCGATGACTTGCTAAGCGGTAGCTTGCCAGAGACAATGGAAATAGCTAGAGAGGCTTGCAGTAACTGGAGTCTGGATCAATTTGCCTTCCCAACCGAACTGAAAAATCGGGGCATGGACGATCCAAATCAACTGCCTCACTATCCTTACCGAGATGATGGATTACTGCTGTGGAATGCGATCGAAACCTTTGTATGTGGCTATCTCAAATTCTTTTACCCGACAAATGAAGCACTCGTCCAAGATGTGGAACTGCAAACTTGGGCTCAAGAATTAGCCTCGAATGAGGGCGGTAAAGTCAAAGGAATGCCCAGCAAAATAGACACAGTTGAACAATTAATTAAAATTGTCACAACCATAATTTTTACCTGCGGCCCGCAGCATTCAGCAGTCAATTTTCCCCAGTATGAATACATGAGTTTTTCTGCCAATATGCCTTTGGCAGCATACCGGGACATTCCCAAAATTAATGCTTCTGGGACTCTCGAAGTGATTACGGAAAAGGACATTTTACGGTTGCTTCCTCCGTACAAGCGAGCGGCTGAACAACTGAAAATTCTGTTTATTTTGTCAGCTTATCGATATGACCGTTTGGGTTATTACGATAAATCTTTCCGAGAACTCTACCGGATGAGTTTCGACGAAGTTTTTGCGGGAACGCCGATCGAATTTTTAGCCAGACAGTTCCAGCAAAATTTGAATATGGCTGAACAGAAGATTGATGCTAACAATCAAAAACGAGTCATCCCTTATTTGGCTCTCAAGCCTTCGTTGGTACTCAATAGCATCAGTATGTAGAATTGTATTTTTTGGGGCGGGCGAGACGCCCACCCCACAAGAAAATTCATTCTTTGTGGAACAGGCCGGAAAGCCTGTTCTTAAGCATGGTTCAAGATGTGAGTTGCAATGCTAATTCTCAGCTTTTATAGTCTTCAACAATCGAGCAATTCACGCACATTGTACCAGAGGAATCAGAGAAGGTGACTTCATCTTGATAATGCCGGGGTGTTTGCATCAGCAATCGCCAAGCTTTACCAGCCTCTATTAAATTCATGCGCTCGGGATAGTGAATTTGCAACAACTCTTGCACCATCGGATAATAGTTTGAGTTGATGCTGGGGAAAATATGATGCTCTGTGTGGTAAGAAAAATTCAAGTGCAGCAGGTCAAATATTTTAGGAACCCGCACTGACATACTGTTGATCAGCGGGTCATTAATGGCGGTCATCCGGCAACCCATGTGGTTGGTATAGATGTAAAACATTGCGCCTGCATGACCAATTGCGATCGGCAAAAAGTAGGCGAGAGCGATTTTGAGCGGATGAAAATTTAGGTAGAACAAAATGCTGGCATGAATTCCTAAAATTCCCAGACATTCAAATGCGATTGTCAATCTATCTTTAGGACTAACTGTAAAGGCAGCCGGTACGTAATCGACAGATTTATCGTTAAAGAACAGTACCGAGGTGAGATTGCGGAAATTATGCACTAACCACGAACCGGCCATCCCTACAATTAACCACACCGGATTGACTTCCACCGACGGTACAAATAGATTTTGAATCCATTTTCCCCAAGTATCTGGTTGCTGGTAGAGATAGTTGCGATCGGGGTCTGCTAAAGAATTCGTGTTATTGTGATGTACAAGGTTGTGCAGATTTTTCCACTGAGTAGGCGGCATAAACAGCATACTTAGTCCCAAAAAGGCGATCGGATAAGTGAAGCGCGACTTTTTCTGAACGCTACCGTGCATCAAATCGTGGGAGCTAAATAGCAAAACTATGATACTATTGCCCATGATGACGGCTAAGGGTAAGTAAAGCCCTAAAAGATAGACAGGCCAGCGATCGAGATTAGCAGCAATTCCCCACCCCAGCAATAAAATAGCAGCGTTGATGAATAGTATTGCTAACTTGCTGGTATCTGGTTCAAAGGCATCTGACGGCAGCAGCGGACGCAATTTTTTTATATATAGCGAGTGGTTAATTAGCGTTTCTTTTCCTAAAGTCGGCGTTGCCGTCTTGTCTAAAGTATTGAGTAATTTTTCTGATTTCATGTGATCGCTAAGAGTATTTTCATGTGACTTAATAAGTTTCTAAATTTAATTAGATCCCGTACCCGATTTTAGATTGAACCCACACATAAATCCGGCGGCTTATTGTTAGGATGCGGAGATTTTTTTTGTCTCCACTGCGGCTATCCGGGAGCTGGTGATCAAATTGCTTTATATCAAGGCTGCCTGATTGTTCTACCCAGATATTATTGTATCCTATAAAAATATTTTTGGACAACTATTAAAGGCTTACGCATCGATAATAGTCTCCCACTTTTCAGTTTGGTTTAATCCCAATAACCAATCCTAAATAACCTATAAGATTAAAAAAGTCCGTTTCCCTGAACAATTTCTTTAATTGTCGTCAGCGTATCTAACCCGATCAATCCCCGACGATAACCTTTTTGGTTGGACATTCCCAAAAATATCGCATCTCCCCGATTTTGATAACGCCAAAACCGAGGTGAGGCATTAATAAAAGTTGAGGCGCTGTTAACATCCAGAGCAAATTGGCGACTTTCTAAGTAAGATTCAGTGGCGATGCAGTCAGCGTGGCCACTGCTGTAGCGGTTGATCCAGCCGATCGCAATCTCTAAACTATCGACAACTTTAAACGCTATGGTTTTGTTTAAATACGGTTGAGTCCACTCGTATGGTTCCGCCAGCTTCAAGTCTGGGAAATCTGCGACAAGATCCGCATCTGCGCTAATTTGAAAGCCTTTTTCTTTTAAACTGTTCCACAGCCTAACTAAGGAAGAAGGCTTTTGGTTGCGATCGATCAGCACTTTCTCGATCGCATTAACAGGATCGGGAATGCTTTGATGGCTGTCCAAAATCATCCACCTTGCCATCTCCAAACTGCCAGTCGGTGACCAATAAAGGTAACAATTTCCCATTGCTGACCTCAAAACTGGTGCTGTACACAACCTTACAACCTGCTGCACCAAACTTGGTCTGCCGTAGGGAATAATTAAATTGAGATATTGGTCTTGAGTGACCAATTCTCTGATCGAAGCGCCCCGATCCGGCGGCAGTACCTGCAAACATCCCGATGGCAAACCGACCTCATCGATCGCCGAAACCAAAGCTTCTCCAATTACTGTATTAGTTTGCCAGCTTTCGCTGCCACCTTTAAGAATCAAACTGTTAGCGCTTTTGAGAGACAAACCCGCGGCAATCGCCCCCAACTCGGGAAACGCCTCGTAAATTAGAGCGATCGCCCCCAGTGGCAGCGACTGACAGTACACCTGACAGCGATCGACTTGATAAGAAGCATTGATCACCCTGCCGATCGGATCTGGCATTTCCCCCAACCGTTCCAGAATTTGCACAGTTGTCTTGATCCGTTCCGGCGTCAGCTTCAGCCACTCCACAATCAACTCGGGAATCGCCATGTCCCGACTCGCTTCTAGATCCAGAGTATTTGCTTCTAAAATGTCATTTTGTCTGCGTTTCAGCGAGCCCGCCATCGCCTGCAAAGCTGCCGCGCGATCGGCACTCTTTGTCGCAGCCAACTCCAAAGAAGCTTGATAAGCACGACGCGCGACATTTGCGGCATCTGATGAATGGGTAAAATCCTCTATTATCATCTAGCTAACGCCTATAAGCCAGCCATACCATCAGCGCCGGCAGCATTGCTAGCAGCACCGCAACCATTGCCCACAGAATAATATTCGGGCCCGGCGAGTGTAGCGCCAAGGGCAACCAAATCACTAGCGGCACCAATATCATACCCAAAGCCAGTGGCAAGTAATGGGCCTTCAAACCCGGATGCGCTCTGTTCCACTGGTTGCCCGTCCACCGCCAAGCCTGCTTGTAAGGATAGTTCGTTGATAGTTGCTCAATCACGTATCCACTTTCGTCCAATACAAATATTTGTTGACAGCGGTTGCAGCCAAAGGCTTCTGTCAACGTTATGGGAACTAGACGACCCCGGCGTCGGCAAGGACAGGGGTACTCATCGTTTAAGTCAATTTTTGGAGCTTTTTGAGATGGCACTAGCGATCGGATAAAAAAAGCGTTTTTGCAAAAATAATCGTTAACATATCCACTTAATCAAACTTGTCAATTTCGGCATACCGAGGCTTTCAACTGCCTGTTCCGAGATATGGCCCGATCGGCAATTTTGACTTGCAAGTTCTGGATTCAATCTTACCACTAACTTAGGTATTTTCAACCATCATTAGGACTATACCGAAAACTTTCTTGATATACTTTCCGGTTTCCTTGATTTTTTTATCTTCTAAAGCGGGTGACGCGATTCGAACGCGCGACATTCACCTTGGCAAGGTGACGCTCTACCACTGAGCTACACCCGCATTTCCTGCGGTATTAACAATATTGTCTCAATTCTCGAAATTTGTCAAGTCTTTTTAGTAAGTTTTTTTCACAAACCCAGTAAACCCCCCCCAAACCCACCCCCCACCTGCAATTTCAGCAGCCAGATCATTAACCAAATCAGTAATTGCCGTGAAAATTGACCGCCATCGGCCGACGGCAAAGCTACAATCAAGCTGGAATTGTGGGAGAACACTGTCATGTCAGATTTAAATCGCGGAATCATGAAGTTCAAGGGAGCTGACAGTCCTATAGCGATCGCCATTTCGGCGATTGTCATTGCCGGCGGCATCGGCTTCTTGATCTGGTGGGCGCTGCAATCAGCCTACACCTTCAGCTAACAGACTACTCAAACGTAAAACTTATAAGGTCTTGCTCAGAAGGCAGAATTTAAGAAAAATTCTGTCTTTTGCATTTTTTTGCCCTTAGTCTGGAATTGATTGCCCAGGAATGCGGATCGATTGCTGACGATCAAATGATTGCCATAAATCACCTGATCGGGCGAGTCGCTAGCATGAGCCGAGATGACTCCCCGATCAACTACTTTTGTAGTACACTTGTAAACAAAGCGCGCCGAGAGCGCAATTTTAAATGCAAGTGTTTGCAAGGGTTGTATCTCAACAAGAATTTATGGCAAGCTTTCAGGACATCTTCAAATACTACAGTCGCTACTGGAAAATCTCCGTTTACAGCATAGGCGCATCCAGCGTTTTGGCACTAGCCGATTTGCTTGTTCCCTACGCGATCGGTCAAATATTAAACGTATTGTCGGGTCAAGCTACAGATACAATAACTCAAAAACTGATAGCAGCGATCGCCTCTGTTACCCAGCACTCACCCAACAAAATATTATCGCTATCGGTCTTGCTGGGCATAATTTTTCTGGTAACAGTCGCCAAAGCACCGGTACAGCCTTGGGTGGGAAATTGGTTCCACTGGGCGATACCGTTGAGGGCAAGGCGCGATCAAATGAGAAGTGCGATCGGCAAAATCCTCACCTTACCCCTAGAATTCTACGACGAAAACAACGCCGGACGGATTGCCAGCCGCATCGCCAAAGGCATCGCCAACCATACTTGGACTTACCCAGAAATTGCCGGCGAATTCATCCCCGAAGTCGTCCGCTTAATCGGCATTTTTGCCGTTATCTGCTTAATTGAGTGGCGGATTGGCTTATTAATTTTGGTTTCATTCCTATTTATCCTCAGTTTCACCCTCAAAGGCCTGCAAGGGGTGACTGCGCGGGAAGAAATTCTGGATGAATACATCGAAGATACCGAAAGCCGCAACTCGGAAATTATCACCAACATCAAAACAGTCAAAGCTTTTGCGACAGAAAGCGATGAACTCAAAAGGCAAACCACTAGACTCGATCGCGAATTAAAAGTCGTGATCAACCGCATTCACAAAGGATACGTCACCCTGGGGACATACCAGCAGACGATCGTTCAGTTGTGTTTGTTTTCAGTTCTTGGTTTTAGCCTAGCAGCCACGGTTGCAGGCAAAATTTCCCTCGGATATTTTGTTACCGTCTACACCCTGGCAAGCATGGCATATTCCCAACTGCGTCCGATTAGCATTATCGCCGAATTATTGGCGCGGCGTTATTCTTCAATGATCCGGTTCCACGAGTTTATGCAAACGCCAGACGGTGTTGATGCAGTTAATTTAGCAGAAAATGCTCGATCGGCGTCGCCTTATAAATTTACCGGCAAAGTTGAGCTCAGCGGTTTGACCTTCGGGTACGACAGTCAAAAACCCGTTTTGCAAGATGTGAATTTATTGATTCATCCCCGTCAAACTGTAGCATTAGTCGGGCGATCGGGTTCCGGAAAATCGACTTTAGTTAAACTTCTGTTTCGCTACTTTGAACCCAACTCCGGCCGCATTTTGATCGACGGCGAAGACATTCGCAGCTTAGACGTGACTCGCTACCGCCAGCGTTTAGCCATTGTCCACCAAGAAGTAGACGTTTTTAACGGTACTTTGCTGGAAAATTTGACTTACGGAAACAGAAATGCAACTTTCGAGCAAGTTGAGGATGCTTGTCGCATTGCCAAAGTAGACGATTTTGTGCGGCTGTTGCCCCAAGGTTACTATACCGTGGTCGGAGAGAGAGGAATGCGGTTGTCCGGCGGTCAGCGGCAGCGGTTGGGGATTGCCAGGGCGCTGTTGGTGGAGCCGGATGTGTTAATTTTTGATGAGGCTACTTCTAGTTTGGACTATGAGTCCGAGCGATCGATCCAGCTAGCCATGCAAAATATCCTCGGTACGCGCACCACCATCATTATTGCCCACAGACTCAGTACAATTCGCGAAGCCGATACGATCGTCGTACTCGACGGCGGTAGAATCGTCGAAATTGGCAGCCACGAAGAACTCTTAAGCCAACAAGGCATTTACCGCCGCCTGCACTCCCTGCAAGAAACCGGAGAATTACTGCATTAGGGATTTGGGCTAAGTCTAGACTTAGGGTGCTCCGGGCGGGCACCCAGCCTAGACGTAGCAATGCACACCTTAAACAGTGTTCAAATTTCCCGTCGGCCGCTAACTAACTTATGTGTTCTAAACTTAATGATTAGAGTTTTAAATATAATGTTGCAAATAAAGATTCTGGTGCTAGGATATATAACTGTGATAGAAATGGGTCGATGCCCGAGCGGTTAATGGGGGCGGACTGTAAATCCGCTGGCTACGCCTACGCTAGTTCAAATCTAGCTCGGCCCACCTCAATTTAATAAAAAGTTAAAATTTAAGAATTAAAAATTAATTTTTTAATTGGAGGTTCTTAATTTTTTATGCCCGTGTAACTCAGTGGTAGAGTACCTCCTTGGTAAGGAGGAAGTCACGAGTTCAAATCTCGTCACGGGCTTTCTAGTCTATGCTATATCCATCAAGGGTTTCAGGTTCATCGCACATCAAGAAGGTTAGTTTTACGATCAACTTTCGTGCTGATGGTTTTCTAATATTTCCAAAACGACTTCCATATCTGCCAAGTGCGCCCTCAACTTTTTGCGTCTGGCTTTTAACTGATTGAGCAGGTCGGCCTGCTCTGAAAATTCTGCGACTGCCGGAGAAACTTTGTTGCTATCTTTGGTAGTGTTGGGGCTGTTAATTAATATCGATCGTACCCATAGTTTAGCTCGTAAGCACGGTTTTGACATCACTGTTAGTCGCTGGCAGTATGGCTAGTTGAGAGTTGAGAATGGTGTCACCTCTCAGTTCCACCGGAGATGTTGCACCAATATCAATAATCCTTTTTTGGGCGGGATCTCCTGCCCAACCCCTACTCCCCACAAGAAAACTTATTCTTTGTGGAACAGGCCCGAAAGCCTGTTCTTGAGAATGGTGTAACCTCTCACTTCCAACCGACTTTAGCTATGAGACTGGGGTTTCAACCCCCGGCGGACACTGCCACAAACTCATCACAATATTGTACCCGTATCGAAATCCCCGACTTCTTCAAGAAATCGTGAATCTAATCATCCTCATCCAATCCCAGTGGCACAAAATATTGACTGTAAACCACACTATCCGGCTCCCAAAGAGGCCGCCAATAAACATTTTGCATCACCGCTTTCTCTCCATCACCCTCAGCAGGCCACTGAAAACTGACGATCGCAATATTGCTATATCCCACAATCTCATCACCCTCTTGCAGCCAGCGATTGCGCCACAACAGCGATATAAAATTCCACAACCTACGCAGGAATGACAATTGTTTATTTTTATGCGATCTATCTGACGCAGTTCCCTTTTCTAGCAGCAAAAATACCCGAGCTCTTTGCCGTTTAATCCAGTCAATCCGATAGCCCCAATCAGGCAGAGATTGTCTATTCCTGAGAGCCGCCGCCATAGCTTTCTTTCGGCCACCCCTCGAAATCTTCATTAATTCCAGTGGCTCATTCCATCCCAAACATTCGTGGGATCGCTCAGGAAACAGCGACTTAATTTTAGTATGAACTAAATGCGTTTTCCACTCCTCATTGATCAAAGCACTAGCAGTCAACTGCGCCAACACAGAATTTTGACAATTTGACTTATAATTCGCCCCCTTCAAAGGCTCAATATTCGATCGAGAATCGCCAAAATGACAATCCGACCAATAACTCAGTCGCACAGCAGCAGCATAGTGAATATCCCCGGTCAACACAATCACCCGATCGCGCTGCTTAAAAAACTCCGACAACAGCTTTACAAAAGCTAACTCATGAAAATTCCAAGCATCCCCTGCATCACTATTAAAAACCTTCCCCTGTTCCACATCCCACTTTTGCACCGCATCAATAATCCACAGACCCACCAAATTTGTTGGTACAACTACCAGCGTCGCCTCAATCTCAAACTCCCCTGTTTTATTCAGCAAATCAGTCTCCTTAAAAGGTTTCTGAATTTGCTCCTCAAAACCTTTGTGAGTCAAAAGCATGGGCGGATCGATTGCGCTTTTCACCGGATACCCCCGCCAACTCCGCGTATCCAGCACAATCACCTCGTGCTTAAAACTTCTCACATTAAAATGCCAATTCAAAACCTCACTTACACCCTCCTCATCTCGATCCAAAATAAAAACATCTTCATCTAATTTCAACTTAGGCAAATGAGTTTTCGGATCGAGTCTGGGAATTCCCAAATACGAAGCCGCCTCCTCCCAAGCAGAAACATCATTCCCCGCCGAATTCGACCATTTTTCAGCAGTTGTTAATAATTTATCTCCCGGTTTTTCGCGATCGAACTGTGCAGGCGTATTTCCCCACGCCTGAAACACAGCGTAAGCCAGCAAAGCATTCTGCACCACCCGCCGTCCCAGCGGCTTTCCCAGCACTCGGTAACACCACTCTCGATTCAAATACAAATCGTCGCTAACATCATGGTCGTCGCAAATCATATAAGTAGGAATATTCGCTAGCGCCCTCCTCACCCTCCACAAATTGCGAGCAAAACCGTCAAGTTCAACAACTTCTCTATCCCAGACTTTTGCCTGCTTAGAATTTGGGCACATATCCTTACCCTTCGGAAAACTCGTACACCAGAGTACCGGCGACCAAACTAACAAATACATCGCATAATATTCGCCCAAGCTAAACAAGTGACTTTTAGCATTGTTGGGTTTATTTACCAACATCGCCGTAAAGCCGCCAAAATCTCTGGCAATATCGCTGCGAGTCCCCGGCTGTAACTCAATTGGTTTTTTGGACTCATACTCAGCATCAGACGGTTCCTGAATTGGCGACTCTCTAAAAATTTCCCTCTCTTGGCCCAGTGCAGTTTCGTTTTGCGAATTTTTAGGTATACTGATACACAAATTCTTTTTTATTTGGGCATCATCCATCAGGGGTAGACTCTCTTCCCAGCCCAACAGTGTATCGCCAGCATCAGTCAGGGCCCACAGCATGGCATCGGCAACGTCGTCGCCGTAAATTTGGTCGCCCGTTAAAAACAGTTGATGGGGCCTGCTATTTGCCGTTCCTGCAAACTGTTCGATCGAATTATCCAAGATAGGCAGCGCATCTCTGCCGTCTCCGTGGGGCTTGCGACAAGAACCGTGAACGATACGCAAATAGTTTAAATCGTTCGGTGGCAGGGCAAAAGTCGGCAACTGGTGAGCGAAATAACTAATCGTCCCCGGCCCCAAAGCCGATAAATCAGGGGCGGCAGGCCACAGGCAAGAAATGAGATTTTCTTTCTCATTTTCTGGGACTGCACCCGCCGACGGCGACTCGCTACTCGCAGCAAACTCGATGTTATAAGCATAAATTTGCCCCGATGTCAAGACATTGGTGTTAATTGGTTTAGCAGTCACCGCGACTACGTGCAGGTATTTGCCGAGCTGCACGGTAGAGTTCGCACCTTGGAGCAAGGGCCGATCGACAATTTCGCCGGTTCCGCCCTCAGTCGAATAAACCTTGAGTTCGACTCGGCGGGGTGCTTTCAGAGCCAGCCAAACTGTCACGGCCCGACTTTCAGTCCGGCGCAAAATCGGGCCCGCAAGGATAAGCGGCAAGTGATGAATTCGATGACTTAAGGGAGTCCACGACATAGAATTTAAAAAATAAAAATTAAATAAGGGTGTTCTAGCAATCAGATTTTAGGCGATCGAGCATCTGTCACTCGCTTAATTAATGCTAAGTCTGCCAACCCAAGTCTCCAAAATTGTAACAACTCATTAAGTAAAATTAATAATCATGCTACAAGAAGAAAAATTACAACATTTCCGAGATTTAGCCCCGCAGTTGCCCGTAATTAAATCATCAGAACCCGCCGGACGCCCTAACAGCCGACCAATCTACTCCTCGCCTTTAGATCGGGCGATCGACCGCCATCCCCTCACCGTGGCTCCACAAACCCCGATCGCCCAGGTGTTGGCTCTCATGAACCCGATGCGCGTCTCCTGTCAGCTTTGTGGCGAAAAACAAAACGCTGTTGCTAGCGCAGCCAAGCGCAGTTGCGTATTAGTCGTGGAAGATAATCGACCGATCGGCATTTTTACAGAACGGGATATCGTCAAGCTAACTACCGTCGCAGCTTGTACAGTCGGACTGACAATTGCTGACGTAATGACTCGATCGCCCATTACCCTCAAACAATCCGAGTCTCAAGATATTTTCACAGCTATGTTCACGTTGCGCCAGCACCAGATCCGGCATTTGCCCGTAGTGGACGACGACTCGCGACTTCTCGGCATTATCACCCGCGAAGCCATTCACGAAGCCCTGCAACCGATTAACTTGCTAACCAATTTGCGCTGTGCAGCAGATGTCATGACGAAAGAAGTCATTTCTGCCCCAACAACTGCCTCAGCCCTCGATTTAGCCCAGCTCATGGTCAAGCATCGAGTTAGTTCCGTCGTCATTGTCAAAGAGCAAACTCAGCATCCCGATCGGGCGATCGCACCACCACAAAATTATCAAATTCCGATCGGCATTGTCACCGAGCGCGACATCGTGCAGTTTCACGCCCTCGAGCTCAACCTCTCGGAAATCCCAGCAGCAAGGGCCATGAGTGCGCCTTTATTTTGCATATCTCCCGCCGATTCCCTGTGGAGTGTCCACCAGTCCATGCAGCGCCACTGCGTCCGCCGTTTGGTAGTAGTTGGCAGCCAGGGAGAACTTTTGGGCGTTGTGTCTCAGACAAATTTGCCGCAAGTTTTTAACCAATCTGAAATGTATGGGACGATCGAGCTGTTGCAACAAGCAGTGGACGATCGAGCCACCCAATTGCAGAAAGCCAACCAACTTTTGCAGGAAGAAATTTTAGAGAGGCAACGGGCCCAAGAAGCCCTGCGCCAAGCTCACGACGACTTAAAAAAACAAGTTGAAGAACGCACGGCTCAACTTTTAGAATCCAATGAATTGTTGAGACGGGATATTATCAAGCGCCAGAGAGTCGAAGAAGTCCTGCGGCGAAAGCAAAATTGCTTGAAAAATCAAGCACAGCAATTAGAGGAGACTGTGCGAAAGTTGCAGCAAACTCAAACTCAATTAGTGCAAACCGAAAAAATGTCTTCTTTGGGACAAATGATTGCCGGTATCGCTCACGAAATTAACAATCCTGTTAATTTTATCTACGGCAACCTTTCCCACGCCAGCCACTATATCAAAGAATTGCTCCAACTTTTGGGACTTTATCAGCAGCACTATCCGGAACCTGTCTCGGAAATTCGGGAAGCAGCAGCAGAGATGGAAATCGATTTTTTGGTAGAAGACTTATCTAAGCTAGTGTCTTCTATGCAAGTAGGAACCGAGCGCATCCGCCAAATAGTTGTGTCGATGCGTAATTTTTCCAGATCCGATCAATCTAACACCAAGCTCGTTGACATTCACGAGGGACTCGAAACTACTTTGTTGATTTTGCAGCATCGGCTCAAACCCCACGGCGGACATCCACCTATCCAGATTATTAAAGAATATGGCAATTTGCCCCACATCGAGTGCTGTGCCAGTCAGATCAATCAGGTGTTCATGAATATTATCGGCAATGCTATTGATGCTTTGGATGAAGAAATCCAGAAAGGGGAATGGGCGACGAGAAATGCGAAAAATTTACCCCCGTCTAATCCTAGTTCTCCATTGACTCTTCCCACTATTACAATTCGCACTGAAGTTGTTGGTGGCGATTTTGTGGCGATCCGCATTTCCGACAACGGGCGGGGCATACCTGATGAGATTCGCCGCCAATTATTTGACCCGTTTTTTACTACCAAACCAGTCGGCAAGGGCACTGGGTTGGGACTGTCGATTTCTTACCATTTAGTTGTCGAACAGCACGGGGGGCGGCTCGACTGCGTTTCCGAAGCTGGACGGGGCACTGAATTTGCGATCGAGATTCCGATCGTCAGTTGTCATTAGTCAGCAGTCCTAGGATTTTAGATTTTAGATTCTAGATTTTAGATTGAAAAATTGAAGAATTGGAAATGACTCATTAAGCTCGTGGTTTGGAGCACGGGCCTACAGTTGCATTCTTTTTTTCAACGGGTATCAGTAGTCATGGGGAAGACATGATATTCTCCCAATCCCCCACTCTCCCCATCCACTCTCCCTCTTCCCGACTCACTCCCCCACTCTCCAACTCCCCACCATTTCCTAAAAATTCACAATTTTTTACAAAACACCAGAAACCCCACCAAAGTCCATCTTTCCCAATCTAAAATCTCAAATCTCAAATCTAAAATCCCATAACTTTGCCCTGCCCTGACCCAACTGATCCGAACTCACTTCGAGTTGGCCTCATCCACTAGCGCCTTTATGACGGTTCCAGTTACCCGCACAAGCCATCAACTGCCTGCATCCTAGCCCCAAAGCCAAAAGCCCAGATTGTTTGAGAAGTTAATTTTTGTTTTATTTTTGTACCTGTTTTTATTAAGAAAGTATTCTAAAATTAATTTAAAATCTAAAAATAATCTAAAAATAGATTTTTATATCAAAAAACCAGTTAAGATTCCCAAAGATGCAAAATAAATCAATTTACTAGCATTTTCATTTAGACGCCCCCTTTCTTTTCATCGCAAGTTAGCTAATAATGCTTTCAACGAGGTGACTAAGGGCAGAGTCCAAAATTGGTCTAACCCAAAGACGGATACAAGCCCCAAACAAAAGTCGTCGAGAGAGAAAATTTAAGTTAGAGAAAAGCCCCAGATTCATCTGTGGAGTCCATTCTTTAATCTGAAATCTCAAATCGACTGACAGTAAGGGAATTGCAATTGGGCTATTGCAATTGGGCTATTGCAATTGGGCGAGCGAAAAAAAGCATGAAAACCCAGCCCTCATCGTTTTGATAGAAACCTATAGGAGAACCAAGAGTGAAACTAGCAGTTTACGGAAAAGGTGGAATTGGTAAATCAACAACAAGCTGCAACATCTCCGTTGCCCTAGCCAAGCGCGGCAAGAAAGTTTTGCAAATCGGTTGCGATCCAAAGCACGACAGCACATTTACCCTCACTGGCTTCTTGATCCCCACAATTATTGACACCCTTCAGCAAAAGGACTATCACTACGAAGACGTTTGGCCCGAAGATGTCATCTACAAAGGCTACGGCGGCGTTGACTGCGTAGAAGCAGGCGGCCCTCCCGCAGGAGCTGGCTGCGGCGGCTATGTAGTCGGTGAAACCGTCAAACTCCTAAAAGAACTCAATGCCTTCGACGAATACGACATCATCCTGTTCGACGTACTCGGCGACGTAGTGTGCGGCGGTTTTGCAGCCCCATTGAACTACGCCGATTACTGCATGATTGTTACCGACAACGGGTTCGACGCTTTATTTGCAGCCAACCGCATCGCCGCCTCAGTCCGCGAAAAAGCCCGCACTCACCCGTTGCGGCTCGCCGGTTTAATTGGCAACCGCACCTCAAAGCGCGACTTGATCGACAAATACATTGACTCTGTACCGATGCCGGTGCTGGAAGTGCTGCCCCTGATTGAAGACATTCGCGTTTCTCGCGTCAAAGGCAAAACATTGTTTGAGATGGCTGAAAGCGATCCTTCCCTCAACTACGTCTGCGATTACTACCTCAACATCGCTGACCAGATTTTGGCCATGCCCGAAGGAGTAGTGCCCAACGACACGCCCGATCGCGAATTATTCGCCTTACTTTCAGATTTTTATCTAAATCCAGTGCAACCGGTGGTCAAGAAGGAGGAAGATGAGCTAGACCTGATGATGGTTTAATAGGTCTAGCGATCAGGATGAGGATAAAGAGGTTATGGCTTTTTTTGATACTTTTTCAGTTGCTCTCAAACAGAAGTGGTTGGACTACTACCAGGTAAATCGGGCTTGGCTGCTCCTGCACATGACGGCTGAGAACACGGTCGCCACACCCGACGGCGGGAAAAGGCCTGTTTCTTACCTCATCCTGGGAATTGCGGCTGCCCTGGAGCCGGAACTCCAGCAATTAATGCTGCCCTTCTCAAAACTCAAGCCGGATGCAGACAGCCTGATCGAAGTGTTGGGGCTAAATTTTGACCCGGACATAGCGCTGGGTATGCCCTCAAATCTCGCGCCTCAGACGGCCGGCAAATCTCCAACACCCGCAGCAGCTCAAACTGCAACTGCTGCACCCGCAGCAGCTCAAACTGCAACTACTGCACCCGTAGCAGCTCAAACTGCAACTGCTGCACCCGTAGCAGCTCAAACTGCAACTGCTGCACCCGTAGTGGCTCAAACTGCAACTGCTGCACCCGCCGCAGCCAAATCTAATAAATTGGGCGGTGCTGCCTTAGCAGCCGGCGGAGTAGTCGCCGGAGTCGCCGGAGTCGCCGGTCTGGCAGCAGCAGCGTCAGCACTGAGCTCAGAGGAGGAATCCTTCGATGAGTTTGAGGAAGAAGCTGTTTCCGACTTCGACATGGGCGATGACGAGGAAGAAGCTGTCTCCGACTTCGACATGGGCGATGACGAGGAAGAAGTTGTCTCCGACTTCGACATGGACGATGACGAGGAAGAAGCTGTCTCCGACTTCGACATGGACGATGACGAGGAAGAAGCTGTCTCCGACTTCGACATGGATGATGACGAGGAAGAAGCCTCGGCTTTGGACGGTCTCGGTCTAGAAGACGATGAGGAAGACGCCGTATCTGACTTCGGTATGGGCGACGATGAGGAAGACGCCGTATCTGACTTTGATATGGGCGACGATGAGGAAGACGCCGTATCTGACTTTGATATGGGTGATGACGAGGAAGATGAAGCCTTGGCTTTGGGCGGTCTCGACCTCGGCGATGACGAGGAAGATGAAGCCTCGGCTTTGGGCGGTCTCGACCTCGGCGATGACGAGGAAGATGAAGCTTTGGCTTTGGGCGGTCTCGACCTCGGCGATGACGAGGAAGATGAAGCCTCACAATTTGGGACTTTGACCTCGGGAGATCTCGAATCGGGGATTTCCGATCCGTTTGGGGAAGAAGATGAAGAGTTTGTCGCCGAAGAAATACCCGATCCTTTTGGGACAGCGACCTCAGATGACCTAGACATGGATCTGGGCGACTTGGACGATGACGGTATTGACGATTTCTCTGTATCTGATGACGATGACCTCGATGATCTCGGACTCGACGATCTGGGGGAAGCAACTACCGGAGATCCTGACGAAGATGATTTAGATGCTCTAGGTCTCGGCGATTTGGATTCCGACGATGAGGATGAAGAAATTTCCGGGTTTTTATCTGATTTTAAGTGAGGTTGTTGCGATCGCCCGCATCTCTTCTAGTCTTGAAGTTTCCCGCTCTATTTGTGAGTTGTGAGTTGCGAGTTGTTAATTTTTAATTAGCTCCAACTCACAACTGCCAAAAGGCTTTTTTCCTTAGCGATTTGAAGTAAACTAAATCCCTGCTGTGAGGGATTGTATGCCCTCGCGCAGAATTTTTTAGCCATAATTTTGGATGCTGCGGCTCCTGCGGAAATATTGAGTGGTTGCATCTATTTTTCACAGGAATTAGCCCAAAAATAGGTATTTCTATTTATTGTTCGCTGTGCGTCGCGATCTCGCAAAACAGGTGTTTTATCGCCACTGCGCCTGTTCGTGATCGAGAGGAAAAACAACCTATTCCTCTCCTGGGCGACCGCACCGAGACGATGGCAAAATCCAGGCGTTTCCTCGCTCCGCCGCAAGTCCTGTTCGAGAAGAAAAACAATTTAAAGGGAGAAGATTTGAAATATGACTGCTATTACTACTAATGAACCGGAAGCTTTAAACTTTGAATGCGAAACAGGCAATTATCACACTTTTTGTCCGATTAGCTGCGTAGCTTGGCTTTATCAAAAAATTGAAGATAGCTTTTTCTTGGTCATCGGTACTAAGACTTGTGGCTATTTCTTGCAAAACGCAATGGGCGTGATGATTTTTGCTGAGCCTCGCTATGCGATGGCTGAGTTGGAAGAAGGCGATATTTCCGCTCAGTTAAACGATTATGACGAGTTGAAGCGGCTGTGCTTGCAAATTAAGCGCGATCGTAACCCAAGTGTAATTGTCTGGATCGGCACTTGCACCACCGAAATCATCAAAATGGATTTGGAAGGGTTAGCACCGAAACTCGAAGCAGAAATTGGCATTCCCATCGTCACAGCCCGCGCTAACGGCTTGGATTACGCTTTTACTCAAGGGGAAGATACCGTTTTAGCAGCGATGGCTGCTAAATGTCCTGAGAAAGCGCCCGTGATGGAATCTCAGAAACAAGAACGCAATGCTATCTCTCAACTGCTGAATTTCGGTAAGAAAAAAGAGGAAGTTGCAGCAGATGAATCGGAATATGTCAAGCACACACCGCTGGTACTTTTCGGTTCTTTGCCCGATCCGGTTGTTACTCAGCTAACTCTAGAATTGAAGAAGCAAGGAATCAAAGTTTCCGGTTGGCTTCCTTCCAAGCGCTACACTGAATTGCCAGTCTTGGAAGAAGGTTATTATGTATCGGGTATGAATCCGTTCTTGTCGCGCACAGCTTCTACGTTGATGCGCCGCCGCAAGTGTAAGCTAATTGGTGCGCCATTCCCGATCGGCCCTGACGGAACTCGCGCTTGGATTGAAAAGATTTGCTCAGTGTTGGGAATTGAACCAAAAGGTTTGGACGAACGGGAAGCGCAAATTTGGGCTGGTTTGGAAGATTACCTGCAAATAATTCGCGGCAAATCTGTCTTCTTTATGGGAGACAATTTGCTGGAGATTTCTTTAGCACGTTTCTTGATTCGCTGCGGCATGACTTGCCCGGAAATTGGCATTCCTTACATGGACAAGCGCTATCAGGCGGCGGAATTGGCTTTGTTAGAAAAGACTTGTCACGAGATGGGAGTTCCTACTCCTCGGATTGTGGAGAAACCGGACAATTACAATCAGCTTCAGCGGATTTACGAGCAGAATATTGATTTGGTGATTACGGGTATGGCTCACGCTAATCCTTTGGAAGCGCGGGGGATTAATACTAAGTGGTCTGTTGAGTTTACTTTTGCTCAGATTCACGGCTTTGGTAATGCGCGGGATATTTTGGAGTTGGTGACTCGTCCGCTGCGCCGGAATAATTCGCTGAAGGATTTGGGTTGGGGTAATTTGGTGAAGAATGAAGCGAAGGTTTAATCGTTTTTAGTAAGAGAGTAAGGTGGGCGTTGCTCACCTTATTTTTTTGGGAACCGCTGATGTAGGCGGATTGACGCAGATGAACGCGGATGAAGAGTGCGCTCGATCTTTTAATTAGAAGATGAAAGTCAACTTTAAATCTCTAGATTATTACTTGAGCCTGAAATATGCTGTCAGTTTTTATCCAGAATCTGAAGGTTATACAGCCATAATAAAAGACCTTCCGGGTTGTATGTCTGTGGGGGAAACTTTGTCGGAAGCGACGGAGAACATTGAGGAAGCTAGGGAATTGTGGGTAGAGACTGCTTATGAGTGCGGCGATGAGATTCCTTTACCTGCTAAAAGTTAAAGTAGGGTGCGTCGCTTCGGCTATTCTCGGCAATAGTAGCTATCCGATTGCTCGGATTGAGATTTAAATCATGAGTAACCGCCGATAAAAACTCTTCTATTCCATCAAGCAATGGCTGTTTGTTGATACTTTTCTCCGCCAAATATCTTAACAATATCAAATTTCTGGTGGCATCCAATGTATTTGGGTCGGTGTAACTCTCATCAGGAATCACTGACTTACCAATTACCATACCAGGTATATGCTCTATCCAACTCTCTGTATTTTGGTTGACACCTTCTTTAAAAGCATAGGCACAAGCAGCCGCAGCAACATCAGCTATTTGTATGCCCGGAAATTTATCGGATTCCACAAATTGAACTTCTTGGGACAGATTAAATGTAATGGGTTCTTCTACTCCTTGAAAAAAGTCAAAATAAATCTTATCCTCTATCCCAATCCAAACATCGAACAGTTCTTTGTTTTCTTTGAGTGGTTTACTAACATCACAAAAAACTTTAAGTTGGTTAAACTCTTTTCCCCAGTCACAGAGAATAGAAAACAAAGCCGAGGTCGAAAGCTCTAAAATCCACTTGCCTATATCAGTTCCTTGTAAAGAGTTTAATTCTTGATTAATAGTATCTCTATGATGAATACAGAAAGTCTTTATGTCGTCGAGTGGCGACATATCAGGTGTTTCTGAAGAACTAAAAAGATAGTTAGGTTTTTTTCTCATAAGATTCTGAAAATCACTAAAGATTTTTTCAGCCTCCTCGCTCCGACATACAAAGTCAAGATATAAAATGTTGCTGATAAATCGGTGAAATTTTATTTGATAAAATAGAGAGCTTTTTTCTGAGAGAGGTGGCTCAAATATATATTCATAAAATTTGCAAGCCAAGTTAAACTTTTTATGATAAACACCTACTTTTATGCGATCTTTAAAGGTACTCAATATCTCAGATATTACCTTTTTACCCTTGGTAGATTTAAGAAGGTTTCGACCTTTTAATTCGCCACCTTGTAGCTTATATTTTTGGATTATATTATTTACATATTCCGTAGCTTCTTCATGGTTAATTGCTACACTTGCATAAGCAAAATAAGTAGACCCTTGGTCAAGAAGATCGTTACCAGTGAAACCTGATTCATCGCAGTAAATCTCTTCAATGGTTTCTTTCATAGGGATTCTTCGTGTAATTGTGAGGATTGTGTATTACCAGTCATTTTGGTAGTATAACATGAAATTACAGAACCAGACAACTTCAGAAATGAGACTTAACAGCCTCCTTTCACAAATGAGAATTAACAATAATACAGGACTTGGTATTTGAGTACGCTCAGAAAAACAGCTTGCTATAATAAGACTGTGTGGGCGATCGCACTTTTCCCCAACTTTTCCAGAATCCCAGGCTACACGCCCGTAACACGATCGCAGGTACGATCGCCTATAATCGAAACTAGCCCAACTCTCATCAGTTGAGAAACCGCCATGAGTCAAGACAAGGAAGAAATTAGCTATTCAGAGAAAACAGAACGTCTCAGAGTTATCGGTCAGTTTATCAAAACTGTCACACCGATGATTTGGACGATCGTAATTTTAGTAGTCATCATTCCCCTATTAGGTAACTTTCTAATTTCCCAGTCACTAACAAATACCGCAACCACAGCAGTTGTAGTCTCGCCGCCACACGATTTTAGCAAAGTCAACCAAGACATTAAAAACGCTATCCAACAATCCCATACAACAGCCGAAACTTTCGCATCCCAAGAATTGGACAAATGGGAAGCCGAAGTAATTGCACGAGTAGACAATAGCTTCCTCGATTGGTACTTCGATTACTTCAATCAAAAAAAGATGGAGTTTACCGTACCTTTTAATTTCGTGAAATCGGCCGTACTCAACAGATTTGATATGACAGCAGCTTCTCAAGCTGTTTCCGAAAAATTAACCGAAGACTTTCAAAGAGAATTTGCTAACCGAGTGCTGGTCCCCAAAAACGCTCAACTGCGATTTCAATTAATCACTCAAGATACTGCTAACTTGTATATATCAGAAGTTAGCAAGAATGTGAAAGTAGTTCAAAACAATTATAACATACCGCAAGTACAGTGGGACAAATACCTGAACGATATTGCCACCACTATTAGCGACAAAGGAAATGTCTCGAATTTATCATTAAAAGTATTAGTTGGCGGTAGCGGTTACTTGGTTGCTAAACCCTTAATTTTGGGAGTCGCAGCTAAAGTTGGTAGTAAAGTTACGGCAAAAGTTGCCAGCAAAGCCGCCGCCAAGGTAGCCACAAAAACAGGCGGTACAGTTGCTAGTCAGTTGGGAGTAAGTTTAATCGACCCGATTGTCGGCATCGGAATTATCATTTGGGATTTGTGGGATTACAATCACACCGTCAAAGTAGAAAGACCGATTTTGCGGGCACACATTGTAGAATACTTGAAAGATGTCAAAAAGTCGCTGCTCACAAATCCTGAAAGCGGGATTATGGCAGCAATTTATCAGTTGGAAAGCGGTCTTCTCAAGTCACTTTAATCATTTAAATCGCGTCTGAATAATGTGTGTAAATCCCCGAAGAGTGGTAATATCCGCTGCAATAAGGAAAGGGGGGTAGACCATTAGTTAGTGCCAGCAGCGGGCGCTCCGACTCGCTACTGTGCGTGATCGAACACCCGACTGTGGGCGATCGCGCTCATGTAGCAAAAAAAGAGAAAAAAATGAATGTTAAACGAGGCAAAAAAAGAGAGGATATGGGGACAAAAAGAAGACTTTCCTGTATTTACCATGATAAATATTTTCCGTAACTGAAAATAAAACAAGCTGTTAGACTCAGATTACACGGATTTTGTTGGCGCCACTTTAAACAAATTAGCTATCGATTATGAGTTTCTGGACTTGTGGCAGTTGCAGCAAAACAATTTAAAAGTTCCCGTTGACCGAGGTAGAGTTCTGGCGGGAGTGCGTTTTACCGATGAATCTCTACGGCGAGGTTTGTAGGGAATTGCTGAAGTATTTGACGGAGTTGTTTTAGTTCAAAAAGGCATAACTTCTAAGCCGGAAGTTTGGTCGGCTTGGTCGAAATTACGGCAAGAAATCGAAGCGTTGATGAAATAGTCGAAAGTCAAGGATCTAGCAGGCAGTTGCGATCGCCCCCAGAGACTAAAATCAAGTAAAATTGCAAGTATTGGTCGATCGACCCCCGTTACTCGACTATATTTGGATTCAAGGTTTGCTATACTCCAGAAATAGACATATATTAACCTTTGCAAAATCAATAGGCCGGAGCTATGACATCCTATGCAACCTCTACAGCAAGAGCCGAGATGAGTGAGATCCGGCGCTTGAAAAACATACTGCCCCCAGAACTCCAAAGTTGGGTAACAGTAGAAAAAACAATAGAAGTTAATCCTACCCTGATCCGCAGCGAAGAAATAGGCAAAGACCAGGTAGAAATCCAAATAGACCTGATCCGCTGGGAACAGCTAGCAATGGATCAGCGCAACCTCCTATTTTGGCACGAAGTCGCCAGAATCCAAAACGACACCATCCCCAGAGACGGTTGGGAAATGGCGGCCCTGGCCATTGGTTTAGGCGGCGCTGTCGGCGAACTTTGGGTGCAAGACGGCTTGCTGCTGTTATTAGCCCTATCCCTGTGCGGCGTCTCCGGCTGGAGACTTTACCAAAAAAACAACGGAGAGAAAAGTTTAAAAGAAGCAGTAGACGCCGACGAAAAAGCCCTCGCCCTCGCCACCCGCTTCGGCTACACTCTCCCAAACGCCTACAAAAGCCTCGGCAGCGCCTTAAAAACCTTAATCGAGCAAACCTCCAAAAAACAGCAGCGGGCTAAATACGAAGCTCGTCTCCAGGCGCTCAAACGCAACGCAGCCAAAGCCAAAGCCAAAGTCAAACCCATCACCCGCGAAACCTCCCAGTCAGAAAACGTCTACAATTCTTAACCTCATCCCCCGACGCTTGTTACGGGGGTTTTCCAGTTAACCGTTAACTGTTGACTTCTGTGTTAGCTGTTAACTGTTAACTGCGATGGCTATCCGGTGCAAGACAGGCAGGAAAATTATTAACGACAAGATTAAGCGGCCTGAATCCACAAAAATCTTGATTCCGATGTCAAAGTTTGGCAGCGACTGCGTTCAAAAATCTTTGGGCCAAAACTGGCACTGGTAGACTCAAGTCTATTTTTGCCTTTGATATCACTCTCGGCGGGCGAGTTGGCAGGCGTTTTTATAAAGTTTGTATAAAGCTAGCATAAGGAGGAGCTGCTAGGACAGAATAGGCTAAAGACATCAGCTTGAAATTTGAAACTAGGACTTCATGGTCAGTCACACCCCAGAGGCAGATTTTCGGGTTACGTACTTGGACGAGATTCCCTCAGTTCACATACCCGTGCGCTTGAGCGTACTTGAAGCTGTAAACTTCAAGACAACCTGCCAGCAACTTTTTTCGGAAAGCACCACCGTTCCCAGCAAGATTGTCCTAGACTTCAGTCAGACGACATTCATCGACAGTAGCGGGATCGGTGCTTTAGTCAGCAATCTGAAATTTGCCAAACAGCGTGGTAGCGACTTGGTGCTCCGAAGCCTCAAGCCGCAGGTGATGGCAGTATTTGCTCTCACCAGCCTAGATCAAGTGCTGACGATCGAGCAGCCCTCTGCAACCTCAACTCCCACAGAGACCAACCCCTCGGACAATCAGCTACCGATGACGCACCCCTCAGTGCAATCGTGGGTGAAGCGGCTGATAGATATCGTTGGGGCAATCGTCGGTTTGATAATTACAGGAATTTTGCTCGTACCTATAGCTGCAGCCATCACTATCAACGATCCAGGCCCGATATTTTTCGGTCAAACCCGCTGTGGCTGGATGGGTAGACAATTTCGGATTTGGAAATTTCGATCGATGTGTACCAACGCCGAAGCCATGAAAGCCCAAATCAAAAACCAGGCTTCTGGCGCATTTTTCAAAAATGACAACGACCCGCGGATTACTAAAGTCGGGCGCATCTTACGCAAAACCAGCCTCGACGAACTGCCGCAGTTTTGGAACGTGCTCAAAGGCGAAATGAGTCTAGTTGGCACTAGACCCCCTACCCCAGACGAAGTTGAGCGTTACGAAGTCCCTCAGTGGCAGCGTTTGGATGTCAAACCCGGGATGACTGGGGAATGGCAAGTCAACGGTCGCTCTCAAGTCCGCGATTTTGAAGATGTCATCCGTTTAGATTTAAAATACCAACAAAACTGGAGCCTGGTGTATGACCTCAAACTAATTGTCAAAACTGTAACAGTCCTGTTTAACAAAAATAGTGGCGCTGTGTAGGAACCCTCAACAACCCACCGCTGAACTTTGAGGTGCTGTTGCCGACGGGGGGCGGGAACTCGAACTCGATACTTAGTCAAGCAGACGATCGCTAGCGATAGCTACGTTAGCATTAAGTGTTAAAATTCACACGCCCAGAAAATGCACAGCTCTGCAATCGGAGCATTAATAATTAGCAATTGGCGAGTTCGAGGTCATACTCGAATGATCCCAGCATGATTTTCGAGGACGAGAAGAACTCACCTGTGTTTAGAAAAGTAGCGACTGCTAACACGGTCGATGCTTAAATCACTTCCTCGCAAGCTGACTCGGGAATTTTCCCTATTTAAACGCCCTACCGAGGCGGGTTACAGTATCGGAAGTCTCTCATTTGCTGTGCGAGTAAATGGTGCGAAAGGAATGCTCACCTTGAGGCAAAACGGGCTTCTTCAACTCAAGCTTGACTTAACTAATATGTTGCCAAGACCTTGCCCTCCTTTTTCTCTCCCTCCGCCGCTGAGTACAGCGGTGGTGGGGGCCGACCAGGGGGAAGAAAGATGAAAGACAAGCAACCAAAGGCCGAGTGGCACCTGCAGGTTGAAACAGACCTGAATGCTTTAACATCCATTTTGGAATGGTTGGAGAATATCGTTTTGCCCATGATACCAGCGGATTTCTGGTGGCAGTGCCGGCTGATAATCAACGAAGGCTTTACAAACGCTGTCCGCCACGCTCACCAGAACTTGCCCCCCTCGACGCCCATAGACATTGAGGTAAAAGTGTTTGCCGATTACTTAGAAATTAGGATTTGGGACAGGGGTCAACCCTTCAACTTAGAAGCAAAGCTGCACTCGATCATGCAAGAGCAGCGCGATCCTTTGGACAGAGAAGGAGAAAGGGGACTGGTGTTCATGTACAAGCTTACAGACGATCTTCGGTATATCCGTACCGAAGATCGCCGCAACTGCCTGGTAATGCGAAAAAACATTAGCTGAGGGCGCGATACCCGCCCGGTCAGGGCGGCTTCTTTCCCAAGGAGTGGAAGATCGCCTCGCCCCCTATTGTCCTACCCGGCACCCAACCACATCCTCTGCAATTCTGCGGGTGCAGGCTCGATGCACGCGGCTGGAGGACAATTTGCTTCAAAATAAATATTATGCGTATTCTAATTTATTCCTATAACTATTATCCAGAGCCGATCGGCATTGCCCCCCTGATGACAGAACTAGCGCAAGGCTTAGTCAAGCGCGGCCACCAAGTCCGAGTCGTCACAGGAATGCCCAACTATCCGCAGCGCCGGATTTATCCGCAATATGAGGGCAAATTGTACCTCACCGAAGAACACAACGGCGTCACAATTCAGCGCAGCTATCTGCGCGTCAACGGCCCCCACCCCACCCTCCTAGACAGACTTTTGCTAGACGGCAGTTTTGTCGTCTCCAGCGCCGTCCAAGCTTTCAGAGGCTGGCGTCCCGACGTGATTTTCTCGACAATGCCCCCTTTACCGATTTGCGTCCCAGTCGCCTTTTATGGCTGGATTCGCGCTTGCCCGATCGTCCTCAACGTTCAGGATATCGTCTCAGAAGCAGCCGTGCGCGTCGGCTTGGTCAAAAAAAACGGACTGCTAGTTCGCATTGCTGACGCTTTAGAAAAATTGGCCTACTCCACAGCTAGCCAAGTCAGCGTCATCGACAGCGGTTTTATCAAAAAATTGCATTCTCAGGGAGTACCCCCCGAAAAAATAGTTTGCGTTCCCAATTGGGTTGATGTCAATTTCATTCGGCCCTTACCCAAGGAAAGTAACTCATTTCGAGAAACTCACAAACTCAAGGGCAAATTTGTCGTTCTCTATGCAGGCAATATTGCCCTCACTCAAGGCTTGCAAACAGTTGTCCAAGCAGCGGCTCGTTTGAAACACCTAACCGAAATCGCTTTTGTAATTGTGGGGGAATCAACAGCACTCGCCCGCTTGCAACAAGATTGCGAAACTTATAAAGCTAATAATGTAATGCTGCTACCATTTGAACCGCGAGAAAAATTGCCCGACTTGTTAGCTGCTGCTGATGTTAGTTTAGTCGTACAAAAGCGCCGCGTTACTAACTTCAATATGCCTTCAAAAATTCAAGTAATTCTTGCCAGCGGTCGGGCAATTTTGGCTTCGGTTCCCGAAACTGGTACGGCTCAGAAAGCAGTGCAGCAAAGCGGTGGCGGGGTGGTGGTAGCGCCGGAAGATCCGCAGGCTTTGGCCGAGGCTGTTGAGGATTTGTACTTGCACCCTGCTAAGGTGGATGCGTTGGGCGAGCAAGGCAGAAATTATGCTGTGGAGAATTACGGATTTGAGGAAGCTTTGAATCATTATGAAGCTTTGTTTGCGGCGGTGGCAGCGAGTCATTCTGAGAAAATATTTGCGCCCCTGCCAAAATAAGATAAGCGCTTGAAACCGTGCCTAATTAGAGTGCCAAAAGATGTTCTTAGCAGTACAGAAAAAACGTTCGTTAACATAAATACAAAAAAAATGAAAGACTGATGGTTGAGCAATTGAATTCCACAATATACAAGAACCGGAACTGTCCTCGCAGCCGCCATGCAGAAAGCCCTGACTACCGCGATTAAAAGTAAAATACAGATTACTGAAAAAGACTTTTGACTTCCCGTTACAACCATTTTGATTAAATTTTTTATAAAAAAGTTTTCGGTTGAATTAACAAAATAATCATAAAAAATCCCAGAGAAAATAGCAGCGGCTCAACGACAAAATAACCTTTGATGGCACTGACTAAAAATAGAAAAAATGAGATAATTACCAAAAATAGCAAGTTTATTAGACTAATTGTTCAGGTAGGAACTGTTTTGAATATTCAAGGAGTTACCAGAAAAGATAACGTATCTACCAAACAGCCGATCGCCCCCTTCGCCCCCTTCACCCCTCCCCATCCCAGAAGTCACCACACCCCTGCGTGCCCGACACCGCAGCCGATCGAAACAAAACGCTAAAATAGTAGCTCATACAATTTTGGAGTTAATATTTGACACTTGCACCCGCGCGCGAAAACGTTCTAGCTTGGCTGTCAGACAGAGTTCCTGCTGCCCGCATCAAACATATTCTGGGAGTCGAACAGACAGCAGGTGACTTGGCTCGCCATTACGGCCTCGACGAAGCAAAAGCCCGATCGGCCGGTTTGTTGCACGATTTGGCAAAATACTTCAAACCTCAACTGCTGCTGCAAATGGCCCAGAAGGAAGGTTTAGAGTTAGACTCAGTGTTGGAAGCACACCCGCATTTGCTGCACGCAGACGCGAGCGCGATCGTCGCCAGAGACGAATTCGGGGTGGTCGATCGAGAAATTTTGGAAGCAATCGCCAATCACACCCTCGGCAGACCAAACATGAGTCAGCTCAGTTGTACCGTATTTGTAGCAGATACTATAGAGCCGAGCCGCGGCAACACAGCTCAACTAGAAGCACTGCGCGAGGCAAGCTTGCAAAATCTTTATGCAGCCGTGTGGCAAACTAGCGATTATTCTCTTAAATACTTGCTAGAAACTCGCTGCTACATCCACCCCCGCACCGTACTTACGCGGAATTGGGCGCTGCAAATGGCTCGATCGCCGGAAAGAGGAAATTCGACAGAAAAGTCGATCGAACAAATCACAAGTTGAAAGTAAAATTCACCAGAAATTCTGTCCTTACTTTTGGCTTCAACCTAACTCCTATTTCCCGTCTCAAACTGCCAACAACCAATGGCTAGTAGTGCACCCATTTCCCCTTACCCTATCACTTAGGAAATTAAACACTGAATGTCAGATCTAACCCAACTCGAATACTCCAGGGCCCAGTCTACAGCAACCGACGGCACCTCCTCAGACGAAGCCCGTGGCATGATCATGACCGTTGCCCAAGCAGCCGATGACCGCAAAGCAGTAGATATTGTATTGCTCCGAGTGGCAGAAGTATGCTATTTGGCAGACTACTTTGCGATCATCACCGGATTTTCCAACGTGCAGGTACGAGCCATATCCCAAGCAATAGCAGACCAAGTGGAAGAAGAGTGGCAACGCTTGCCACTGCGTACACAAGGCCTATCAGACGCCAGTTGGGTAGTCATGGACTACGGCGACGCGATCGTTCACATTTTGAAGCCTCAAGAGCGGGAGTTCTACAATTTAGAAGCGTTCTGGGGACACGCCGAACGCATTGACTTTTCCCCCGCGCCGTGAGGATGGCTAATGTGAAAAACGTTTCTGCTTCTATTTGTCCCGTTCCGCAAGAACAGCGACCGATCAATGAATACCAAGAACTTAAAGAATCCTGGTTTTTTAGCTGGGTAACACTCAAGTGGCCCGGATACCTGGCAAAACTAGCTTGGGTGTGGGCTTGGAGTTGCTTGGTATCGGGGCCGATAGCTGCTTCTAGCTTTGCTCCTGTCAAGTATCCAGCTCAGTTTGTCCTCAGCAGTGCCGCAGGTGCCGGTTTTATTCTAGGATTAGCTTTGCTGCGGCTCTACTTGGGTTGGTTCTACGTGCGATCGCGCCTTTCAAATCCCACGGTCGTCTACGAAGAGTCTGGCTGGTACGATTGTCAATCTTGGCCTAAAACTCCCGAAGTTTTGCTTCAAGATCAGTTGATTGTCAACTACCAACTAGAACCAATTCTCAGGCGTCTGCGGCAGACATTTTATGGTTTGACAGTATTGCTGGTTGCCGGGGGACTAACTTGGAGTTGTTTGTAATCGGGAAGGCTAGGGAGTTTTGAGTTTTGAGATTGCCGCCCACAGCCAACAACGCACACGGAGTGCATGAGTGAGAAACGATCGCAGAAAGATTAACTTTATAACTCTTAACTGGCAGCTCGCAACTCATAACTTCCTGAACCCCAATCTAAAATCTAAAATCTAAAATCTAAAATTGATATGACAAGGGGAAAAAGAACCCAAGCTCCCGAACTGGAAGTCACACTACTGCGCGAAGGTATTGTGGAATCGAGGCACCGCGCCCAGGCCGCTGTCTGCGACAACCGCGGGCGCGTTCTGTCTGTTGCTGGTAACTCGGAAACGGCCTCATTTGTCCGTTCTTCACTCAAGCCTTTTCAAGCTTTGGCGGTGACGGCGACTGGCACTTTAGAACGCTACGAATTGACCGATCGAGATTTAGCGATTATTTGCAGTTCCCATCAAGGTACGATCGAGCAATCGCGCCAGGTATTTAACGTCCTGTGGCGCTGCGACATTGACCCCTCTAAACTTCAATGCCCCATTCCCGAAGGCAAAAAGAGCGCCCTGCAATACAACTGCTCCGGCAAACACGCCGGAATGCTGGCTGTCTGTCAGCAACTGCACTGGCCTATGGAAACTTATTTGCGCCGCAAACATCCCGTCCAGCAGCTTATTTTGGGCAAAGTGGCTGACTTGCTGGCAATGCCTGCCGAAGAGTTTATCAGCGCTCGCGACGACTGCGGCGCTCCTACCTATCTGTTGCAGTTGGGGCAAATGGCGTCTTTGTACGCTCAGTTAGCCTCCGGCAACAATGTGGATATGGAACGGATTGTCCGCGCTATGACTCATCACCCGATGATGGTTGCTGGTGAGGGCAAATTTGACACGGAACTGATGCGCTTGACTCAAGGGGAATTGGTGAGCAAATCCGGCGCCGAAGGGGTGCAGTGCATTGGCCGCGTTGGCGAAGGCATGGGCTTGGCAATTAAGGTGACGGATGGAGGAAAGCGCGCTCAATTTGCTGTGGCGATTCACTTGCTCAAGCAGTTGGGGTGGATTACTCCAACGATCGCCGAAACTCTTTCGGAAACTTACCTCACTCTCAGTGACTTCAAGCGCTTGGAGGTAATCGGGGAAGTTTCGATGCTTTAGGGCGATCGAGACTCTGAGTCGATTTAAGCAACCCCTCCCATAATCTAAAAAGTTTTTTTGATTTAGGGGTTGCAATTTTCAGAAAGATATGTTTATATTAAAGAGAGACAAAGCGACGCGGGATAGAGCAGCCTGGTAGCTCGTCGGGCTCATAACCCGAAGGTCAGTGGTTCAAATCCACTTCCCGCCACCAAATTAAATAAGACACGCCCCGGCAACCTAAAAGTTGCTGGGGTTTGTTTTATGCCGTCTGCGATCGCATCTTCGACACATTGATAGCGTTTCCGGTTGCAGGAGCGACATGATATAGACAACACGGCACTGCCGTCTCGAAAGCTGTGAGTAATATTAATTCCGATGCTGCCAGATTTGAGATGAAAGCAGTTTATTTTAGGCCGCAAAAAAAAGGAGGACACAGCACTGCTGTGTCCCTACTGTATATTTGTATTTTTCTAATTGGGAGAAAATAAGACCCACCCCTCAACCTAAACACTCAACCCTATACTTTTAGACGACCGTTTGTGCAAGCTTTATTTGTCAAAAAATTGCAATCCGATATCCATATTTTTTAACTCAGGATTTTAAATTGCTAAATCGGCTGAGCTTCCAGCCAATCAAAAATTAGGTTTAACTGTTCTAGTGTTACTAACCCGTACTGCCACAGTACCATCGGCAGTTCGCTGGCATCTTGTTCACCGTGTCGGAGAGCAACGGCGATCGCCGAATTCGATATCGCCAACTCCCCCCGCAAATAATCGATAAGTTGAGCCTTTCCCATCACCTTCACCGCCAGTTTTATGCGCTATTGTAAAGATATGTATCTAATCGGTCTGTATCGGAAGTTTAATTGGTCTAATTTTAGGTTCACAATAGAGAACCTTGTGTGATCGAAACCGCACAAAACTTGTGATAAAACTTTGATAAAAAAGCGATCGCAGTCACAATAACTCCGAGAGTCAAAAAGTGGGTTCCGCGATCGCTCGCTTCAAATGAATTCATTTAAAATTGCTAAAGTCCTAGCTGAAGCTGAACTCCCGCTTCTGTACCGCTGTCGGTTTGTTTTGGAGGTAAAGGATTTCCTTGACGCTGGGCGTCCGAAGGAGTAGTAATAAATTCCAATGGACCCTCGATTTTGAGGCGAAATGTATCGCCCAAGCTTCTTTCCCTTCTAGCAGAATTAGCCGCCGTTTCTGGTACACCAATCAAGTTTTGGTAGTCAGAGTCTAAGGTTCTGTCCTCCACAGTCCTCAACGAGTCCCCAGATAAAGTCGTTTCCGAATATTGGGGCGCTGGTTGCAGTCTTTGTTGGGCGAGAACCGCCGGGGTCAAACCGATAAAAATTGAGCTTAGTCCGAGAGCAGTGCCAAGAGTAGCAATAACTGCGTTCATCATCCATGCCTCCGCTAGTTGCATCCTACTATGCGCTTATTGTACCGAGCCGGAATTAAGTTGCACTCTATCAAAAGTAGCTGCTTGTGGAGATATCAATTGCAGTTGCTGTGAAAACTTATAATTTTCGATCGCGCTATCGGTCAAATAGAACTGACGCAGCAACCGGGTTGAAACGCCAAAATACCTCATTTCAGGTATGAGTCAACCAAAAACTCGATTGGTTTGATTAGCGCGCGTCAGGAGTGGAAAAATAGTTAGTGCTGGACACACGAGCGGCGATCCATCGGTGGTTTTTCAAGAAAATAGTTCGTTGCAGACCGCCAAAACGCTAAAAAAACCTGGGTTGGAGATACCAGTTCAAAAAAAAATGCAACTGTCGGCAAATTCTAAACCCTTACAGAATCAGTCTTTCCCAATTCTTTAATTCTTTAATCTCAAATCTATAATAGTATAAGCGTGTAGAGTCAGTCCAGGATTGATACTGCATTCATCTCGATCGCCAATGTTCCCAAAGCTCCCGATCGCGCTAAGATGGCGGTAGCAGTCGTTAAAAATTCAGTTGCCAGCGGCAGATTCCGAGTTATTAACAGCACTTTGCCTACTAAAACCATCTCAACTTTAAAACCTGCGCTCATCAAGTTGTACTTGACCGGAATGTTGTCGGTTCATAATAATTCTGCTTTACCATGCCCATCAAATATCTGACCGACCCGATTTTAAAAATGTCGGGCAAAGTGCCAATTCGCATCGTCCTTGTTGTGCCTTTTGCCCTCCAGACTTTCGCTGCGGTAGGGTTGACGGGGTGGCTGTCGTTGCGGAACGGGCGCATAGCGGTCAACCATGTTGCCGCACAACTGCGGACAGAAGTCACATCGCGTATCAAGCAACATATTAATAGTTATATTGAAACGCCACACCAAATCAATCAGCTCAATCTCGATGCCATCCGTCTCGGCATTTTGAACGTGCAGGATGCTGATAATTTGCAACGCTACTTCTCCCAACAGATCAAAACCTTTGATAAAATTAGCTACATTCAATTCGCCTCTCAACAAAAAGATTTTATTGGAGTTGAACGCCTCGACGACGGCAAGTTGCAAGTTCAAATTTCTAATCAATCTACTGGCTATAACTTTCAAAGCTACGCGCCGTCAGAGTTGGGGGAACCAACCAAGCTATTAAAAACTACTCTCAACTACGACCCCCGCGTCCGACCTTGGTACATAGCTCCGGTGCAGGCAGGGAAACCGACTTGGAGTAAAATTTATACTTATTTTGACGCTCCCAAACTAGCGATTACGGCGGCTCAACCAGTTTATGGCGAGGATAGAAAACTGATTGGCATCCTGGGTTCTGATTTGGCACTTTCCAAGCTAAATCAATTCTTGGAAACTCTAAAAATTGGCCGTTCAGGACAGACTTTTATTGTAGAAAGGTCGGGGCAATTAGTGGCTACTTCTACTCTGGAACCGCCATTTATTGTTAGCAACGGCGTTCCGAAACGAATTGTGGCAACGAGCAGCAAGAATCTTCTAATTCGATCGACCGCCCGGTATTTGACAGAACGCTTCGGAGATTTGCACAAAATTGACAGATCTCGCCAGTTAGATTTTACGATCGACGGTCAACGACAATTTCTACAGGTGACGCCACTCTCAGACAGCAGGGGCCTCGATTGGTTGATTGTGGTGGCGGTTCCTGAAGCCGATTTTATGGAAAGGATTAATGCCAACACTCGGTATACTGTGGTGATGTGTCTGGGTGCTTTGGTGCTGGCAACGGCGATTGGCGCTCTGACTTCTAGGTGGATTGTTGTACCGATTCAGCGTCTGAGCAAGGCTGCGGAGGCTTTGTCGCGGGGAGAATGGGACGGGATGGCGGTAGATCCCCGCTTGATGGCGTCTGTAGATCGGGAGGATGAGGTGGGTGTCTTGGCTCGCTCTTTTAATAGGATGGCCGGTCAATTGGAAGAGTCGTTTACTACTCTCGAAGATCGGGTAGAATCTGCGATCGCCGACAAAAATGAATTAATTCTTTCTCTAAAAAAATCACAGCAAAAACTGGCTCTCCATCTTCACCAAACTCCTTTGGGAGCGATTGAATGGGATCTCAACTTTGAAGTAGCGGAATGGAATTTGTCAGCCGAAAGAATTTTTGGATATAACCGCTTGGAAGCAATGGGACGCCACGGAGTCGATCTAATAGTTCCTGAGAGTGCTAAGGAGTATGTTAGGCGACTATCTATAACTTTGCTCACTAATCAAGGAGGAATTAGTAGCATTAACGAGAACATCCGAAAGGATGGCAAAATTATTCTTTGCGA
Source organism: Microcoleus sp. Pol7_B2 (assembly GCF_036701035.1). Lineage (NCBI taxonomy): Bacteria > Bacillati > Cyanobacteriota > Cyanophyceae > Oscillatoriales > Microcoleaceae > Microcoleus > Microcoleus sp. Pol7_B2. Next base: position 57,046 of record NZ_JAUBQB010000028.1, read on the forward strand.
GTGGTACAATACGACTTTGGTTGATGCTGACGGCACGATCATCGGGGTGGCATCGCTGATTCAGGATGTGACTGAATTTCACAGTGCTGTGGAGAAGTTGCGGGCCAGCGAGGAGCGGTTTCGTCAGTTGGCAGAAAATATTCATGAGGTATTTTGGATTAGAGAACCCAATCAAAAGCAGCTACTTTATGTGAGCCCTGCTTGCGAAAAAATATGGAATTTGAGCTGTCAGAGTTTGCAGTCAGAACCGGAGGCTTTTTGGGATGCTATTCACCCGGAGGATCTCGATCGCGTCAAGGCTGCTTTTGAGAAACAGGTGCGGGGCGATTATGATGAGGAGTATCGGGTAGTGCGATCTGACTGTTCAGTTTGCTGGGTGCGCGATCGGGCTTTTCCAGTCTGCAGCCAAACCGGAGAAATTTACCGCATCGTCGGTATTGCCGAAGATATTACCCAGCGCAAATTAGCAGAAGAATTCCAAAAAGTCGCTCAAACCGCTCAAGCAGCAAACCAAGCCAAAAGCGCCTTTTTAGCTAATATGAGCCACGAATTGCGAACTCCCCTCAACGCGATTATTGGTTACAGCGATATGCTCAAAGAAGACGCCGAGGATTTAGGCTGCGAAGACTTTATCCCCGACTTGCAAAAAATTCAAACAGCGGGCAAACACTTGCTATCTTTAATTAGTGACATTCTAGATATTTCTAAGATTGAAGCGGGGCGGATGGAACTTTACTTAGAAACTTTCAATCCGGTTAATTTAATTGACGAGGTAGTTTCTACTGTCAAACCCTTGATAGATAAAAATTCTAATAAGTTTGAAGTTTATTGTGCTGACGACTTGGGAATGATGTATGCTGACATTACCAAAACTCGTCAAATATTGCTCAACCTGCTGAGCAATGCAGCCAAATTTACGGAACAGGGCACTATTACCCTCTGCATTGAAAGAGTTAAACATGACAGCTTAACCACTCAAGAAATAGCAGAACCTTCGGATTCAATAATTTTTCGCGTAGCTGATACGGGCATTGGGATTCCCCCCGAACAATTGCAGCATTTATTTCAAGCTTTTATGCAGGGCGACGCCTCAACTACGCGCAAGTACGGAGGCACCGGTTTGGGATTGACTATTAGCCGTCACTTTTGCGTGATGATGGGTGGCGATATGCACGTTGAAAGCGAGTTAGGTTGCGGTTCGGTTTTTACTGTGTGCTTGCCGGCCCGCGTTGAATTATTGGTCAGCAGTTAGTCTTGCTATCCGGGACGCAATTGTTAGACAAGAAACCAGGTTTATTGACAAAAAACCTACGCTTTTAGATAATTTATGAGCAATAAACCAAGGTGATGATAGGATGCAGCCTCAGTCTTATTCTAGTTAATTCGCCGTTTCTTCCCGCCCAAAAGTTGAGCTGTTAATACGCCGCCGACAAAGCCAAAGAAATGCGCTTGCCAGGAAACTCCCGGCTGCGAGGGCAAAACTCCCCAAATTAAACTGCCGTAGAAGAAACCGACAATTAAAGATAACAAAATAGAGGTAAAGCTGCGTTCAAAATAGCCCCGCAGCAGCAAAAAGCCGAAGTAACCGAAGATTAATCCGCTAGCACCAATGTGAACGGAATAGGGCGGGCCAGTCAGCCAAACTCCGAATCCGCTGACTAGCACAGTGACGGCACTCACGATAAAAAAGTCGCTCATTTCTCGCAGCATTATCAACCAACCCAATGTCACAAAAGGGAGGGTATTGGCGGCTAAGTGAGCAAAACTGCCATGCAGAAAAGGCATCAACAGGATGCCTTGAAGTCCGTCGAGGCTGCGGGGGCGGACTCCGTAGGCATTCAGCCTGCCTCGGAACAGGAATACATCGACAATTTCGATAATCCAGAGGAGGGAGACGAAGCCACCGAGAATGACGGCGTGGCTTTGCAATTCGCGGGTGATAGCTTTGGTTTCTGGGTTGCTCATGGGTGATGAGGGCGGTGATACCGATTATTTCTCATTGTAGAAGTTTCTGAGCGATCGCGAGCAAAGATTGTTGGGGCGAGGTTTCAGGGTTTTTTGCAGCAGAGCTTATTTAGAAATATGATAAGTTTTATTAAAAGTTCCGCATTTTCACGTATAGGATAATTCACCTCGATGCGTCACAATTGTAATTGAACTACAAAAGGAGAGTCAACCGAAGGTTGAAGCTAGAACGTAGAAGACAGAATTTTTACCCTATCAATCAATCGTTGGGCTTGAAATGAGGACACTTTTTAGAGCGCACACCGCCTTTAAAAAAAATCAGGAACTACTTTTCTCGCCCTAAGTCATTAATTTAAGAAGTTCAATCCGGTAAAACAAAACGAGATGCTGTAGATACTGATTGTAGATAATATGGGACAAGCTCTACAAAGAGTTATTGGCACCTCGTTATAAAAGAGGAACAGAGCAAAATGAACGTATTTGAGCATACAGTCTCCTACCGAACTCTGCCAAATTGGGTAGGATTTGGCAAACAAGAAACAGCCGTTAATGTCGCTACAAATTCTCAACCTTACGGTCAAAAGCCACACTTTGACCCCTTGCATCCGCTAAAAGAATGGCTTGATAACACTGCAATTAAAAGTCAAAAGTTGGCTCGGTTGCTGTGTAAGTTTATTCCCAGCCAGTGTCCGTTTGAGCGAGAAGTCAAAATTGGCGATCGCACCTTATTATCCATTCCGCCGCTGTGCAAGTTAAATCCGCTTTACGAGCAAATCGTTGGGCTGCGCTTTCGAGCTTTGTGTTATTTGGCTGACGAGTGTGGCGAAGATGTAACTCCTTATTGTTAATTCTGCAAAAACTTAAATTTCTCACTGTCTTTTCACCCTCCCTTCTCCTTGTTGGGGAGGGTTTTTGTTTTGTGTCGGCTTTCCAGGAACAAAAGTGCGGTCAATTTCTCGATCGCCCAGTAAATCAGTTTTGAATCAATTCTTTTTTTTCGTGATTGATAGTTATCTCAAGGGTGGTTGTTTGGGAGGCTTTTGTAGGGAGGAGTCCGGTTAGGTAAAACAACTATCAAGAGAGGATAATAGGTAAGCGTCAACAGAAGCGTGAACTGCATTCGTAGGAGGAGTAGCTATCACCCCTGAACAAAAGGAGCGTTTTAAAGCTTGTGCTAGCTTAAAACCGCGATGCTGCTGGTTCGCCTCTTGCCTAACTTTATTGGGTAATCTCCCAAAAGATGTACGGTTTTATCCCCTCTAGAGCCCTATGAGCTAGATACCATGAGAAAAGTGCCAAGGACATCACCAATCTATGTAGGTTGAGCAGTGGAGTGAGGCAACCAACAATTAAAGTTCAGTTTTACTCCCCACATTTTTCCCAAAATTGATATCTTAGTAATTGGTGCCAATATTGAAGCTATTTCAACAATATAACTAACACTAAATGTCCCAATCACGAACTCGGTAATTATCGACCGCAAATTATCAAATATTTTACGGATATAACTAATACCAAGTGTTGAAAAGAACGTTTTTTGCAGTAATTATTGCGCTTTTATCTTTTATGGTTGCACTCATCCTATCAGCTCAAAGTTCTGAGGCTGTCAATGAACTCTATGTATTTGGGGACAGTCTTTCGGATATGGGAATGGTGTTTCGAGCAAGTGGGGGTCAATATCCGCCTCGTTCCACTTACTTTCAAGGGCGTTACTCGAATGGTAAGGTTTGGGTAGAATATCTTGCCGATCGCCTAAAGTTGCAGCCTGAACGAGTTACTAATTTGGCTTATGGAGGTGCAACAACGGGGAGCGATCGCAATAGCCTTGTTCCTGGTTTGTTAGCTCAAGTTGAGTCATGGACTAAATCCCAAAAACAGGCAAACCCTCATGCGCTGTATGTACTGTGGGCGGGTGCAAATGATTATTTGCAGGGGGTAAATAATGCAAACCTTCCCGTTGAAAATGTGGCGAGGGCGATCGCGTCTCTTGCTGATGTGGGTGCCAAAAATATCCTGTTGGCAAATTTACCAGATTTGGGGCAGTTACCGGCGACGCGAACCGGCGCTAATTCTGCAAGGCTCACGGCATTAACACAAGCACACAATCAGGGGTTGAGGCGAACGGTTAAGGTATTAAGTCAACAGCATTCTGACTTAAAGATTGCGACTCTGGATGCTAATGCGCTTTATCGGGAAGCCATTACTTCTCCGGCTAAATATGGCTTGACTAATGTGACGAGTGCGTGTTTATCCGGTGGAGGTGTTTGTGGTAGTCCCGATCGATTTTTGTTTTGGGACGGCATTCATCCGACGACGGCCGCACACAGGATTTTGGGGGAAGCAGCCTCCGCGATTGTGCAGGAGAGCGGGATGATTAAATCGGAATTGGGGATGCTTCGGTAAACCATTTTAAGGCTGGACGGGCGATCGCCACAATATCGGGATGCTGCCTTTTCGTAGAGGTTGACATAATTTTTTGCATGAGAGCAAGATTGGCTCATCTGATATTGTAGAAATTTTCCTCGTGGGCGATCGCCCTTGGTTTGAAAAGGGCGATTCCCTACGAGATAGCTACCCTTCTGGAAAGCTTCGCGAACGCTTTACGATTAATTTTTGATATTTAGCTAAACTCTAGGTGATGCTAATGTCTGCAACCCAACAACAACTAGATCGCCAAGGTTTTTAACTAGAGTTTTCATTGCTGGTTTTAAACCCCAGTCTTTAACTTTAGTAGGTGAAAGCGCACCATGTGCAGTGGTATTTCTTAAAGCCTTGGCTAACATAGTAGCATTAGCCCAATCTTCTATCTGATTGCTATTAACAAGCCAGTTTTTAATTTGATTTCGATCGCCACGTTCAACACCAAGAAAATCTAGAAGTTCCTTACCTGTTCCAGATGGTTTTGTAAGCCATTCATCAAGATTTTTTCTGGTGGTATCAGGTGCTTTTAAGGGAATATAATCAGGGAGATTGCATTTAGATGTAAAATCTGTAACGTCAGCTAGAGTAAGACCTGACTTGTTTTCTCTCAGATTCATTAATGTCTTTGTAACACTTTCAAATCCACCGTAGGCCATCACCAGTTGCCACTGAATGCCTCTTGCATTAGCGGTAGAAGGGTTGTTTGGTAGAATCTTACCTGCCACAGGATTATCCCATTCAACAGCAGCTTTGGTCAGGTTAAATCCTATTGCTAGAGCTGTTATCACATTATCAATATGCTGTGGATTTTCACTATGATTTTGATTGAATATGGAAAGTCTCCCTTGTATTTCTGAACACTTATCTGGATCAGTTAACCAAGATTCATTAGGGTCAACCATCGCCCATATTTCCTTCCAGCCATCGTCTTGAGTAATATCTGGCATTTTTCCTAAGTCAACTTTATCGTAAATTAATCTATTTGTTTGATAAGCTGATAAGCAAGGGCATCCACAAGAGATGCCCTTACCCAACTAACTACGCGCCGACAGATTCCTTCGCTGCGTACAGCACCTCAACGGTAATCTTATCAATCCCCCGATCGCGCGCAAACTTCTCAGTATTGCGCTTCACCTTACCCCGCACAAAACCAGGGATTTTATTCAACTCAGCTTGTCCATCCTTCGTCCAACCCATATCAGAATCAGCCGAAATTCCCTTCGTAATCACTTCCTTGGTATCGTGACCGCCGAAGATTTCCAGCAAGTGGTCTTCCATGCCCAAAGTAAAGGAATTGTAGACCAAATCTACGCACTGATTCGTACCTTCATAACCCAAAAATGGCTTGTAGCCGATCGGGAAATTTTGGACGTGAATCGGTGCAGCAATTACGCCGCAGGGAATATCCAACCGCTTACCTACGTGGCGTTCCATTTGGGTACCGAAAATCGCCGAAGGTTCCGCTTTGGCGATCGCATCCCCGATCGCCCCGTGATCGTCGGTCACCAGCACTTCATCGCAATACTCGCTAACCTGTTCCCGGAACCAGTCAGCGTCGTGTTTGCAGTAGGTTCCTGCCCACACAACGTGGATTCCCATCTCGCGAGCCAAAATCTTCGTCATCGCCGCAGCGTGCGTATTATCGCCAAATACGACGGCTTTTTTGCCCGTTAAGTTTTGGCAGTCGATCGATCGCGAAAACCAAGCAGCCTGCGACACAAATCGAGTTTGTTGGTCAATAAAATTTTCGTAATCAACATCCGCACCTTGAGCGTTTAAAACTTGCTGAATCTTGCGGATACAGCGCGCCGTTTCCACCACACCCATCGGCGTAATATCCACCATCGGCGTACCGAATTCTTTTTGCAAATACTCCCCGGCCATCATCCCCAATTCCCGATAAGGAACCAAGTTAAACCAAGCGCGGGGCAGTCTTTTTAAGTTATGAACCGAAGCACCCTCGGGAATAACTTCGTTGACTTCAATGCCCAAATCTGCCATCAAACGCTTCAACTCGGTGCAGTCGTGCTGGTTGTGGAAACCCAGGGTAGACATACCGATAATGTTGACAGATGGTTTTTCGCTTTTGGCTTCTACTAAATCGCCTTTTTTGCGGGCTTTGTTTATGTAAAATTGGACGATTTGATCCAAAGTGCGATCGGCTGCTTGCAGTTCGTTGACGCGGTAATGGTTCACATCCGCCAGCAATACATCGCCTTTAGCATCCAATTGAGCTCTCTCCACGAAGTTTTCCAAGTCTTCTTGCAGAATGCTGGAGGTGCAAGTCGGGGTGAGCACGATTAAATCTGGGTGTTCTTCTCTGTCTTTGCGGGTGATGTTGTCCACCACCCGTTCCTGCGAACCCCGCGCCAGTACGTGTCTGTCAACGACGCTGGTAGTTACCGGGGTGAAATCCCGTTCCCTCTCCAGCATGGAACGCATGACGTTAAAATAGTCGTCTCCAATCGGTGCGTGCATGATCGCATGGACGTTTTTGAAGGAAGTGGCCACGCGCAAAGTGCCGATGTGGGCTGGGCCTGCGTACATCCAATAAGCCAATTTCATAGGTATTTTTCCTGGTGCTGGTTGAGAATTGCCCGATCGGGCGATTACTGCTAAATTTTAAGGTGGTTTCTGATTTTCTCACCGGATGAATCCTTTAGAAATAGTAACTTTCTGAGGATTTACAGATTTGGGAAATGCTCAAACGCTTTGTCTGCTTGGCATTTGACTCGCAATTCAAACAACTTTACCCGGGTTTTATGGCAATAATTCTTAATCTTTCCTCAAATTTTCTTAAAAGTTAGGCAAATTTGATTAATGTAGGGTTCGCTGCCGCGCACCAGACAAGGTGCAATAATCCTGCATTTTTTGTTAAATTTACTTTGCTTTAACGGTCAGTTAGAACTGTTAATCGATGAGCCAAAATAGATATAATTAAAGGAAATTGCCGCTCCCGAAGCAACACTTACTTCCCTCAGCGCCTCGACGGCGAATTGCAGTTAAGACTTGCACCGCCCGGTTTTTTTAGCACCCACAATTCGCCCCTTGTCACCGAAAAAATAAATCTTTCAGCACTTGCGTATTTTCACCAGATGTGATGGCGAACGGCTAAAATCAAGCAATTGCTTGGAAGCTGAGATGATTTAGTTGTCAGCGTGGCGATCGAGTATTAGAGTAAATCCTTGCACAACTCCTGTATTTGCCATCTTGTTAACCTAACTGCTGAGGTAACGAAAGCCCCAGCGTGCTTTTGTCAGCAGTAGCTCTTTGCTGTCAAGGCCTGCGTTCCCACACATCCCAAAAGATAGCTCTTGAGCGATAATGAAGAATAACATAGGATTTACGAAAAGAAACCCGATTTACACGAAAAAATCTTGGGTTTGTCAACGACTAGCAACGAAGGAACCGGGTTTCTAGCCCGCCGCGCGTCAGTCCTGTAACATTGACCAAGCACACCTAATTTGAGAGAACCCAACTATGATGGCAATTCCCGGCGTTGCAGTTCTCGCTCTCATTTATGAAAGCAGCACTTCCCTGGTTTACCGCGGCCACAACGAGCAGAACAACCAACCTGTTATTATCAAACTTATCAAAGAAGACTATCCGACTCCTGAAGAACTGAATAGATACAAGCGCGAATATGAGATCACTGCCAACTTGAGCCAGTTGGACGGAGTTGTTAAAGTGTATAAGTTGCAACAGGTTAGAAATAGTCTGGCAATGATCTTAGAAGATTTTGGCGGGGAATCTTTAAAGATATTTATGGGTTCCCAAAAATTTACCATCTTAGGATTTCTGACTACGGCTATCAAAGTTGCGGAAACTTTGGGCGAAATTCACGGAAAAAATGTAATTCATAAAGATATAAACCCTTCTAATATAGTTTTTAATCCGGCTACAGGACAAGTAAAACTAATAGACTTTAGCATTTCAACTGCATCCAACCTGGAAAATATTCCGAGTAAAAATCCCAATTTTCTAGAAGGCACTTTAGCCTATATGTCGCCCGAACAAACCGGCAGAATGAACCGGGTAGTCGATTACCGCACCGACTTTTATTCGCTCGGCGTGACCTTCTATGAAATCCTGGCAGGACAACTCCCTTTTTCCACTACAGATCCCATGGAGTTAGTTCACTGTCACATTGCCAAACAGCCAGTACCTCTCGCTGAAATTGCACCTGAAATTCCCCAAACTGTTTCAGATATTGTGATGAAATTGTTAGCAAAAACTCCTGAGGAGCGCTATCAAAGTGCTTGGGGACTAAAAGCCGATTTGGAATCCTGCCTGTTTCAGTGGCAAACATCTGGGGTTGTTTCTGAGTTTCCTCTCGGCCGCCAAGATATTTCCGACAAATTTCAAATACCTCAAAAACTTTACGGCAGACAGCGAGAAGTTGAAACTCTTTTAGCGGCATTTGAACGGGTAGCAGCAACAAATAATCGAGGCTACCGGACCGAAGATTCCCAAATTTCTGTCATCAAAAAAGAGAGCAAATCGAAAAAAGAAAGTCCCTTGTCAGTCCTGGCGAGAGGACAGCATAAATCCCGCAGCGAGATGATGCTGATTGCCGGTTATTCCGGCATTGGCAAATCTGCAATGGTGAAGATTTTAGACAAACCTATTACCCGCAGGCGTGGATATTTTATTTGGGGAAAGTTTGACCAATACAAGCGGACTATTCCTTACTCGGCTGTTGTCAGCGCTTTTTCGGAATTGGTGCGGCAACTGTTAACTGAAAGTGAGGCTCAATTAGCAGTTTGGCGCGAAAAACTCCGCACTTCCTTCGGTCAAAACGGACAAATTATTATTGATGTCATTCCCGAAGTTGAACTAATTGTCGGAGCTCAGTCTCCTGTAGCTGAATTGGGGCCGACGGAATCTCTGAACCGCTTTAATTTAGTATTTCAAAATTTCATTCGGGTATTTTGCCAGCCAGAACATCCGCTGGTCATTTTTCTCGACGATTTGCAGTGGGCTGATTCGGCTACTCTCAAGCTGATCGAATTGATGATGACAGATGAAGCTACGCAATATCTGTTTTTAATTGGTGCTTATCGGGATAATGAAGTTAGTCCTACTCATCCTTTAATGATGACAGTGGAGACACTGCGAAATCAGGAAGCTATCATTAATCAGATTGCTTTGTCGCCGCTGGGGGTCGAAAACATAACTCATTTGATTGCGGAGACTTTGCACAGCGATCGAGAATCTGTCAAACCTTTAGCTGAATTGGTAATCAGCAAAACCGACGGAAATCCTTTTTTTGTCAATCAATTCCTGCAAACATTGTATCAGGAAAATCTGCTAGTTTTTCACCCGCCACAGTCGGGTAGTAAAGGCGGCTGGCATTGGGATATGACTCAAATTGAACAGTGCGCTATCACTGACAATGTAGTAGATTTGATGGTACAAAAATTGAGGAAACTGCCAAGTTCAACGCAGCAAGTTTTGCGTTTAGTGGCTTGTTTGGGGAACGAATTTGACTTAAATACTCTTTCTTTAATTCATGAAAAAGAAGCATCGGAAACTTTTTCTCACCTGTTGCCCGCCATTAAGTCGGGATTGATTCTGCCAACTTCGGAATTGGAAAGCAAGTCATTAGATTACGTGCTGTTTCCGCTATTAATTCTGAATTATAAATTTTTGCACGATCGCGTACAGCAAGCAGCTTACGCTCTGATCGACGACTCGCAAAAAAAGGCAGTTCACCTGAAAATAGGCAGGCAAATCCTAGAAAACACTCCAGCGGAATATCGCGCTGACAGAATCTTTGAATTAGTCGATCACTTGAATGTGGCTCGATCGCTAATTAAAGACGATCGAGAATTAATTGAACTGGCAACGCTGAATTTAGACGCCGCCCGCAGAGCCAAAGATGCCACTGCTTATGTTGCTGCCTTGCAGTATTTGACCGCAGGCATGGACGGTTTGAGCGCCGATATTTGGGATGCCCACTACGACTTAGCCTTTGCCTTGCACATGGAGCGGGCAAATGTTGAGTATTTAAATGGTTTTTTCGAGAAGTCTGAAGAATTTATTAATATAACTCTGGAAAAAGCGCGATCGCCCTTAGAAAAGGTAGAAATTTACAACCTGCTGATCGTGCAGTACACCCTGCGGGCGAAGTACGAAGAAGCCGTTAAAGCCGGAATCCAAGCTTTGGACTTGCTAGGTATTGACTTGCCGCTAGACGGGCTACAAAAAGTCATATCCGAAGAATTTGCAGCAGCTACAAATATTTTAGCAGGTAGAGAAATAGCTTCCCTAATTGACGCCCCCGAAATGACTGTACCCGACAAAAAAGTTGCAGTCAAATTAATTACCAACTTGCTGACATCGGCGTACCTCAAAAATCCAGACTTGTGGAAAGTTAGCGTTTTAAAAGGAGTCAATCTTTCTCTACAATACGGTTTAGTACCCGAAGCCTCTCTTTGCTATGCTGGCTACGGTATGTTCTTAAACGCAGTTTCGGGAGATTACAAAGCTGCGTATCAATTCGGCTTGCTCTCGCTGAATCTCAGCGAAAAATCTGGCAATATCGGCTTGAAGTGCAGAGCTTGTTCATCCCTGGTCAGTATTTTTTATTACTGGTTCAATCACATCAAAGATTCCCACGCAATCAGCAATGAAGGATATCAAGCAGCTTTAGAATCTGGAGATTTAGAGTATGCGGGTTATATCCTGTCCAACCGCATAGCTAACTCATTTTTTCAAGGTAAAGAAATCTCCCAAATTCTCGCCGACACTAGCAGGTATTTGCAGTTCAGCCAAAAAACCAAAAATCAGCTCGTAACCGATATATTATTAGGGGTAGAGTTAATCCTGCGTAACTTGAGCAAACTAACTCCTGAAAAGTTTGTATTTGAAAGCGAAGATATCAGCGAAGCTGAATACGTACACAACTGTCAAGCTCATCAAAATTTGTACTCGCTCTGCCTATATCAGATTCGCAAATGCCAGGTAATGTACTGGTACGGCAACTTCAACGAAGCGCTACAACTAGCTTTTGAAGTAGAAAAACAGCTATCTTTTATTACCGGAGCGATACCCGCTACCGAATGGAATTTTTTCTTTTCTCTAACTTTAGCCGCCGTTTTCCCAAATGTTTCAGAAGAGAAGCAAAAGGAATACTTGGAAAAGTTAGAGGAAAACCAAAAACAGATGAAAATTTGGTCAGATAACTGTGCCGAAAATTTTCTGCACAAGTATCTTTTAGTACAAGCAGAAATAGCCCGAATTTCCAAGAAAGATTCAGAAGCTGTAGAACTGTACGATTTTTCTATAAATTTAGCCCAAGATAATGAGTTTGTTCAAAATGAAGCGCTAGCTAATGAACTAGCAGCTAAGTTTTGGTTGAGTAAAGGCAAGTATCAATATGCCAAAATCCACTTGCGCGAAGCTCACTCGTGCTACTTGCGCTGGGGTGCAGTTCGCAAAGTAGAAGATTTAGAACAGAAGTATCCGCAGTTGCGGGAAATGACGCCGCTCAACGGAAGTTTTAACAACAATCAAACTACCACAACTATTCATACTTCTACTGGCAGCGATGCGAGAGTGCTGGATTTGGCAACGGTAATGAAAGCATCTCTGGCGATTTCTAGCGAAATTGTCCTCGATAAGTTGCTGGCTTCTTTGATGAGAATCTCCTTAGAAAATGCGGGTGCTCAATTAGGTTTTCTGATTTTAGTTAGAGATGGTCAACTGTTGATTTCAGCTAAAGCGTCAGTATTTGCTGAAGATGTAGCTGTGCTGCAATTTACGCCTGTTGGAGACTATCATGATTTACCTGTGACGGTGATTAATTATGTGGAAAGGACTCGCTCGGATTTGGTGTTGAGCAATGCGGCGGCTGAGGGACTATTCACAGCCGATCCTTACATCGCTAAACACCAACTGCAATCTATTTTGTGTACTCCAATCATCAATCAAGGCAAACTAATTGGGATTCTTTATTTAGAAAACAATTTGACAGTCGGAGCATTTACTCCCCACAGATTGGAAGTTTTAAGGTTGCTTTCTTCCCAAGTTGCTATTTCTTTAGAAAATGCTCTGCTTTACAATTCTGTGGAACAGAAAGTGCAAGAACGGACGCAGGAGTTAAATGAAAAAAACGAGCGTTTAGAACAAACTTTGCGCGAACTCAAACTAACTCAAGCTCAATTAATCCAAACGGAAAAAATGTCTAGTTTGGGGCAAATGGTCGCTGGTGTAGCTCACGAAATTAATAATCCTGTAAGTTTTATCTACGGCAACCTTAATCCAGCTAGCGAATACGTTAAAGACTTGCTAAAATTGATTGAGCTTTACCAGCAGCACTATCCAGAACCTGCTGATGAAATTCTAGAAGAAATAGAAACAATTGAGCTGGAATTTTTGAGCGAGGATTTGCAAAAGCTGCTGGATTCCATGAAAGTAGGAGCGGAAAGAATCCGGGATATTGTGCTAAGCTTGCGGAATTTCTCGCGCCTCGACGAAGCGCAAATGAAGTCGGTAGATATCCATCAAGGCATCGACAGTACGGTGATGTTGCTGCAACCGCGCCTGAGAAAAGAGGGCGGGCGTTTGGGAATTGAGGTGATTAAAAATTACAGCACGCTACCACTAATTACTTGTTATGCGTCTCAGTTGAATCAGGTATTTATGAATATTTTGACAAATGCGATCGATGCTCTCCTCGTCGCAAGAGATTCCCCGGAAAACTCTCATCAACAGCCTACGATTACAATTTCTACAGAGGTGACAGACAGGAATTCTGTCATAATTAGAATTGCCGACAGCGGGCCGGGGATGAGCACTGAGGTGCTGCACAAGATATTCGATCCATTTTTTACAACTAAGCCCGTGGGTTCGGGAACGGGTTTGGGATTGTCTATTTCTCACTCGATTGTTGTGAGTTCTCACGGCGGAAAATTGACTTGCGTTTCTGCACCCGGAGAGGGGAGCGAGTTTATTATTGAAATTCCGATCGCCCCCAGGCAAGTTTTGTAATCGGCGCCACTCACTATTAACCAACATCCCCAAATCAATTCCAGTTATGAACCCTTAACAATCCGACCACGCATTGCGTTTACCTGATATCTTTCACCATTTTCATGAACAGGCTTTCCGGCCTGTTCCACAAAAAATGAATTTATTGTGGGGTGCGCCCCCGACCCCGCCCATAAAAACCTTATTTAGAATCGTGTAACATCTCAGTTTACTAAACTTTGAATTCGCAATTTTAACTAGGCGAAAACTCTGTAGCAAAGTCGAGCGATCGGGTTTTCCTAATAGGGCGATCGCCCTTTTGCAGTCGCCATGAGGACTGTCGATCGCGACGAGGTGGCAATGCTCCGATAAAGCATAAAAAGTGTCAGATTTTTCATTAAAAAAGTAAATATTGTGTGTAGCTTCACGATCGAACTGTAGATAGTAGATCATACTAAAATAAAAGTAATTTCAGAGCATGAATATACGTCACTTCGGCAAAACTAAGGCGATCCCATTGCAGCTAATACTGATCGTGCCATTTGTTTTGCAAATCTTTGGAGCGGTCGGTCTGGTGGGATATTTGTCGTTCAAAAATGGACAGAAAGCGGTAAACCACCTGGCGAATCGGTTGATGGATCGAACCAGCATTTCGGTGAATCAACATCTGGAGGCTTATTTATCTATTCCGCATCAAGTGATTCAGATTAACGCCGATGCGATTCGGATGGGATTGCTGGATGTGCGCGATCGCCAAACCCTCGGTAAGTATTTCTGGCACCAAATGCAGACCTATGACCTGAATTACATCGGCATTGGACTGACCACGGGTGAGGGAGTAGGAGCCGCACGCTACGACCCCAAAACCGTCGTGATTGATGATTGGACTCCCAAACCGCCGAATAATGTCACCAACTATGCCACCGATAACAAAGGCGATCGCACTCACGTCGTGACTATTTATGATTGGGACAACTTGCAAGAACCCTGGTACACCGAACCCATGAAAGCAGGTAAACCCATCTGGTCGCGGATCGTCACCGTAAATTATCCCAATTATCCCTACATCGCTGCATCCGCTGGTCGCCCCATCTATGACGCAAATAATCGCTTGCTAGGGATGGTTGGAGTCGATATCCATCTGTTGAAACTGAGCGATTTCTTACGGAATATAGATGTCAGTAGCTCAGGGCAGGTTTTCATCATGGAACGAAATGGGCTGTTGATCGCAAATTCTGCAAAAGAACAGCCCTTTACCACCGTCAAAGACGAGATTCGGCGTTTGAAGGCGATCGACAGTGGCAATCCCATCGTGCAGGGAATTGCCAAACAAATCCAGCAACGCTTCAAAGGGTTTCAATCTATTTCTGGAAACACCGATCTCCGACTTGATTTTCAGGGAGAACTCTACTATGTGCAAGTCACTCCCTGGCGCGACCAATATGGATTGGATTGGTTAGTGGTGGTGAGTGTGCCAGAAAGCGAGTTCATGGCACAGATTGATGCCAATACTCGCACCACAATCTTGCTCTGCTTAGCAGCATTGGGGGTAGCTTGTGGGATGGGCGTTCTCACCTCCGGCTGGATTGCGCGTCCGATTCTGCGACTGAATCGGGCGAGTGAGGCAATAACATCTGGCAACTTCGACCAAGCTGTAGAAGACAGCCGTATTCAAGAACTCAACGCCCTTGCCAACTCCTTTAACCACATGGCAAGACAACTGCGCGAATCGTTTACCGCCTTAGAAAAAAGTAATGCAGAATTAGAAGACCGGGTGGAAGACCGCACCGTTGAACTCAAAAACGCCCTAAGCGAGTTGCAACGCACCCAATCACAGATAATTCATAGCGAAAAAATGTCTAGTTTGGGGCAACTGGTTGCTGGAGTCGCCCACGAAATTAACAACCCGGTCAACTTCATTCACGGCAACCTCGTCCATACACAGCAATACACCCAAGATTTGTTAGAGTTCGTGCAGCTTTATCAACAGCACTATCCTAACCCTGCTGACGAAATTCAAATCGCAGCCGAAGAAATCGACCTGGAGTTCTTGCAAGAAGACCTGCCAAAAATGCTGTCTTCGATGAAAATGGGTACCGATCGCATCCGCCAAATTGTCCTATCGCTACGAAACTTTTCGCGGATGGACGAAGCAGACTTTAAACCAGTGGATATCCATGAGGGTATTAACAGCACCCTACTGATTTTGCAACACCGCCTCAAAGATAGACCGGAACGACCGTCTATTAAGGTGATTCAAGACTACGGTTCCCTACCCCTGGTGGAATGCTACGCCGGACAACTCAATCAGGTGTTTATGAATATTCTCAGCAATGCGATCGATGCTCTCCTCGTAGCAAGAGATCACCCGGAAAAATCTCATCAACAGCTTGCTATTACAATTTCTACAGAGGTGACAGACAGGAATTCTGTCATAATTAGAATTACCGACAGCGGGCCGGGGATGAACACTGAGGTGCTGCACAAGATATTCGATCCATTTTTTACAACTAAGCCGGTGGGTTCGGGAACTGGTTTGGGATTGTCTATTTCTCACTCGATTGTTGTGAGTTCTCATGGCGGAAAATTGACTTGCGTTTCTGCACCCGGAGAGGGAAGCGAGTTTATTATTGAAATTCCGCTTGCCCCCAGGCAAGTTTTGTAATTGGCGCCACCATCAACCCACAGCATGGCTGAAAGAGTAATGATGCTTCAGGGAAAATTGAAGAATAAACGTCTCTACCCTGGCGGGGTGACAACCCCGCTCAAAGCCAGATAGAATAAGGATTTGACTGGATTATGGTAAAAAAAGATAGGTCCG